>NZ_JBFUES010000290.1:0-7648 GCF_056403875.1 Bradyrhizobium sp. P2_E8 | reverse complement strand
CAGCAATCCCGGCGCGCAGCTTTCCGAGGTCAGTCTCACCGACCTCGTCACGCGGGCCGAGCGCGACGACGACCTCGCCACCTGCATCGGCCTGCGGCCCGACCTGCCGCGCCATCACTACCTCAGGCTGGTCGCGAAGGCGTCGCTGAGCGTGCGCAGGAAGCTCGAGGCCGCGCATCCGGAGCTCGCGGAAGAGGTGTCGAGCGTGGTCCAGGAAGCGGCCCAGCGGGTCCGCGCCGCAGCCATGACCAGGCAGACCGAGATGGCGCGCGCGCTGGTGAAGTCGCTCCACGAGGACGGCCGCCTCAACGAGGTCCAGGTCGCCGCCTTCGCAGACCAGGGCAAGTTCGACGAGACCAATGCGGGGCTTGCGGCGCTCGCGGGCGTCGCGGTCGAGACCGCCGAGAACATGATGATCGAGAGCCGCACCGAGGGCGTGATGATCCTCGCCAAGGTCGCGGGCATGTCGTGGGCGAGCGTGCGCGCAATCATCGCCATGCGCGAAAAGCTCTCGGGCGACTCGCAGACCGACATGCTGACGCTGCGCGATACCTACGAGGCCCTGCGCTCGTCGACCGCGCAGCAGGTGCTGCGTTTCCACCGCATGCAGCACAGCACGACGCCGGCGGCCTAATACCGCAACACCCTCGCCCCGAGCAGCGCACCGTCGCGGCTACCGGCGCGGTCGCGATCGTGTACCAGGTCGCGGCGAACAGCGGCGAGTCGTCGGTGCGAGGCGTAGAGCGTCGCAGCGAGCCCGGCGGACCGGATCAAGCTCCTGAGCCTTCTCTCCACGGGCCATCCACGGCGCGCCGCTTATGGCGCTGGCGATTTTTTTGTTTTAGCCTTCCGGAGGAATCGTCGCTGGGGGGTGGTATTGTTGCGTCTTGTCAAGCCGATAACACGGTCAGAACTTGAGCTTTGGCGTTTTCAGAGCTTGGCACTGTGGGGGGCTTGCGTTGGCGCCGTTGCAGCTGGCCTGTCGGCCTATCTGATCCTGAATGCCGCCAGGCCGGACCTTGCCGTAAACCTGGCACAGGACTTTCCGGTCGTTCAATCAGACGTCCCGAACAGCGAGGCCATCAAACGGGCCGAGAAAATCTTCTATGTCCTGTTCTACGGGTTCGGCGCTGCCGCAGCGTTTGCTGCCCTCAAGCTCAGAAAGTTTTTCGAAGGCCGCTCGCTCGTTCTGTTCTACCTCTCGTCGGTGATCATCGTCACAGAGCTGCATCCGTTCCTGCGGGCCACATTCGAGCCTAGACTTCAAAGGGTCGCGCTGGCCGTCCTTGTCGTCGCCGGCTTCATCCCGTTCGTGAAACGCTTCCCGATCCGCATTCACATCGATGGCGATGCGGAATCCAGGCCGATCGGGCTATTCGAATTTCGATGGGTCGATGCGGTGCTGATCGCTGCACTGCTGGCCCTGATCCTGCCCGGGGACGTGCAGGGCATGGCCACGCGGGCGTTGATCGGCAATCATCCGGTATCCTACCTGACGGGGCCCGCGCTCTATCATTTTGCAAAGGACATGGTGCCCGGCCGCGACTTCCTGTCGTTCTACGGATACGGGCCGCCTTACGTGTTGAGCAGGTTCCTCACCACGGATGTCAACGCCCTGTATGGCCACTACATCCGGATCATTGCTGCTAGTCTCGTGGTGTTCCACCTGTCGGCCTATTGGGTGCTGCGGGACTTCTTCCAGAACCGGGCGATGCCTTTCGTCTTGACGGTCGTGTTTCTCGCCCTGTGCCAGTACGCCAACGGTGACGCTTTCGGCGGGCCGTCCGCGCTCGCGATCCGGTACATGTTCGTGTTTATCGCCGTGGGCATTCTGGCGCGTCTCTTGGTGAAACCGTCCGACTGGTTGCTGGTGGCGCTGTCCGCCGTCTGCGCTGCCTCGATCTTTTGGAACACCGAGACCGGGATCTATACCTGGGCTGTGGCTTGTGCCGCGTTATGCGTGCGGTTGCTGGAACGGCGCCGGTTTTGGGAGGTCGCGGCTTTCACCGGCATGTCGATCGTGTTCCTGCTGGCATTGTTCGTTGCCGCATTCGGCCCGGCCGTCCTTTCAACGGACTTCCTGTACGTCTTCCTCGCCCCGCTCGGTCTGCACAGCTTCTCGAACTGGGTAGCGGTGATCCTGATCTGGAATCCCGGTTTCGGGACGGTCTACCAGATCGTCATGCCCGCGATCGCCATCGCCACGGCGGTGAGCGTCGCCGGTGCGTGGACCGGCTCGCGCACGATCGAGCGCGCTTATCTGCTGGTTCTGTCTCTCGTCGCGCTGGTTTTCATGACCAAGTGGGTGAACCGATCGCTCGACGCGGTATGGCAGCAGAACGCGTTTGCCTATCTTGCCGTTGGCGCTTGGTGGGGCCGATCGGCATTTCGTGCCGCTGTCGGCCGAACGAAGTCGCAGTTGATCCCGGCCGTGTCGCTGGCGGCGGTCGCCGTCGTCTCCGTCGCCGTGCTTCTGAGTGCGCAGGATCGGCGACAGACCGAAACGATGACGATCGGCCTGCGGTCGTATTTGAAGTATCCAAGTATCGCCAGCTTCCGATGGAAACAAAGCGCGGACCCGGTCAAGGTCGCACTCGACGCCAGCGACGTCGAGCTGGTCAACAAGGTCGTGCCAGCCGGTGGCCGCATGCTGCTGTTGTCGGACCAGGATTGGGCTGTTCTCCCGACGCTTGGCCGGGCTCCCAAGAGCGAATTCATGCCTTTCCGGGACGCGTTCAGCCGGGACCAGGTGATCAGGAGTTTTGCCGGGGCCGACTATTTCTTTTTGGAACGCGGCGCGACCTACCAATATGATTGGATGAAGGAGATAGTGGACGAGATCGTGCAGGAGCAGTTCGAACGCTCCGACGAGTCGACCCGGTTCATCCTCTATCGCAGGAAGTCATGACGCCGAAACTTGCGCGGGTGGTTTGAGCGCCGACGACGGGGCGCGCGGCCTGGCTGCGCGGTCAGTATCTCAGGACTTTCGAGCCGGCCAACGCGCCGACCGCCGCGACGAGTGCGGTCGCGAGCGTATACCAGGTCGCGACGAACAGCGGCGAGTCATCGGTGCAGTGCGAGGCGTAGAGCGTCGCAGCGAGCCCGGCCGACACCAGGCCGGCGAGCGCACCGGCGAGCGCGGGGTGCGATGGCGCACCGTGGCGCAGGCCGAACAGCGCCCCCGCCAGCAGCGGCAGCGACATCGCGGGGATCGCCAGCAGGCAGACCCTGGAGTTCTTGCCCATCAAGCGCATCGACATCGGCATGGCCGGCGCCATCATCGCCTCGCCGCCGATCGCGACCGCAAGAAGGCCGACGGGAAGCAGCAGCAGCCAGCCCCAGCCGCGCAGCAAGGCCTCGGGCCGCGACAGATGCAGGCTGACGATGATCGCGGGGATCGCGAGCGACAGCGTCACCGCGAACTTCATGTCGAAAAACGGGTTGTGCATGGCGCTCATCACGTCGCTCCGCACGCCGAGGAACGTCGCGAAGATCAGGATCGACAGGGGCGCGGCGACCAGGAGCGCCATGGTGAGCACGGTGCCGACGCGCGGGGCGCGATGGGCGTTGTCGGCCGCGAGCGAGCGAATGAGTTGATCGGTATCCATGACTAGTCGTCCCGCAGTTTGGCCGTGAGCGCCGCAAGTCCGCGATRCAAAGCGACCCGCACTGCGCCCTCGCTCATCGAATACTTTGCCGCCGTGTCCTTGATCGACGCGCTGTCGACCGCGATCGACTGCAACACGTCGCGCTGGCGCTGCGGCAGCGTATTGAGCTGCGCTGTGACCTCGCCCGCCGAAGCCGTCTCCTGCGGCGTTTCGCCCGGCAGGGTCTCGGCGAAATCATCGATGTTGACGAAGACGCGCCGGCCCCRCCGTCTTAGCGCATCGATCAGCTTGTTGCGGGCGATCGCGAACAGCCAGGGTGCCAAGGGGGCTTCGCTGTCCCAGGTGTGCCGCTTCAGATGCACCGCCAACAGAATCTCCTGCACGATATCCTCGGCCTGGTCGGGAGGCTGGCCGGCCCGCGCCAGCCCGCGCCTCGCGGCAGCGCGCAGCACCGGCGTGACCGCCTTCAACAGGCGATGATACGCCGCATCATCGCCTGCCATGGCCGACCGCATCAGGCCGGTCCATTCGTCCTCACGTCCGCGCACGCGCGCCCTCACCATGCAATTCGGCCGCTCTTTCAATTTGTTACGCCGGCACCCGCATGATCACGAATTCGTGATCGATGCCATGCCACCGTCCAATGCGGCCGCGGAAATCTGCGACGGCTCATAACACCGATCGATCCCGTCCGCATCCGGCGGCCGGCCCCGAAGGGGTGGCTTGCCCCGTTTTTGCCCGGTCTAGCCCGAAGATTCCCATTTTTTGCCCCGCTGTCGTCACGCCACGGCGTCTCTGTTCAGTCCGGGCATGGGTGGATTGGGGAGATCGTCAACATGATGAAAGCCAGCGGGCGCGCTGCCCTGATTCTTCTAGCCGGGCTTTTCCTGGTGTTCGGAGGCGCGGCACAGGCGGCGCCGAATTCGGCTGCGAGCAGCAAATCGGACAGCGCGGGCAAACAGGCTGATGCAGTCCAGCCGAGCAAGCACAAGCGCCACGATGCTCGCCGCACCAGCAGCAAGACGGCGCAGAAGTCCACCGACGACAAGGCCGGCAAGACGGACGCCGCGGCCAAGACCGACGAGGCCAAGGCTGACAACAAGGCCGACAACAAGGCTGACAGCAAGGCCGGTGGCGACGTGCCGGCCTCGGGCCAGATGCCGCCGGAAGTCGCCAACGCCAATGCGCAGCTCGCCGCCGCCGATACGCCGCCCGCGGCTGCGGCCTCCGCGATGACGGGCCGCGCCAACGACAACGTCCAGGCAGCGGCCGATAATACCGCCGCCCCGAATGCCGAGAGCCAGGTGGTGGCGCCCGACCAGCTCAACGATCTCGACCGCGCCCTGCAACAGGACAGCCCTCCGACGCAGAAGCAGAACGCGGTGATCGCCGCAACCGACGCGCAGCCGCGACCCGCGCCGGTGATGGCGAGCAGCCACCAGAGCACGGCCTGGGACCAGAGCTCCCTGATCGGCAAGATCTTCATCGGCGTCGGCACGCTGCTGACGCTGGCCTCCGCCGCGCGGATGTTCATGGCCTGATTTCTCGGGCCTGGTTTTCTTGGCCTGATCTTTTGGCCCGACGGACCTCGCCCGGGACGCGCAGTTTGCTGCACGTTCCGGGCGGCCTTGTTCCGGCAGCTTTTCAGGCCCCTTGAAGCCCACCGCGGCAGCGGGCACATTGCCCGCCCAATCAAAAGCGTGGGTGGAGCATGAGCACGTTCGAACACATCATCGTCGAAAGCAAAGGCGCGGTCGGCATCATCAAGCTGAACCGGCCGAAGATGCTCAATGCGCTCTCCTTCGGCGTCTTCCGCGAGATTGCAGCCGCGGTCGACGATCTCGAGGGCGATGATGCCATCGGCTGCATCGTCGTGACCGGCAGCGAGAAAGCCTTTGCCGCCGGCGCCGACATCAAGGAGATGCAGCCGAAGGGCTTCATCGACATGTTCTCCGAGGATTTCGCCGCGATCGGCGGCGACCGCATCGCGCGCTGCCGCAAGCCGACCATCGCTGCGGTCGCGGGCTACGCGCTCGGCGGCGGCTGCGAGCTCGCCATGATGTGCGACTTCATCATCGCCGCCGACACCGCCAAGTTCGGCCAGCCCGAAATCACCCTCGGCACCAKTCCCGGCATCGGCGGCACCCAGCGCCTGACCCGCGCCATCGGCAAGTCCAAGGCGATGGACCTCTGCCTCACCGGTCGCATGATGGATGCGGCGGAGGCCGAACGCAGCGGCCTCGTCAGCCGCATCGTGCCCGCCGACAAGCTCATGGACGAAGTCATGGCCGCCGCCGAGAAGATCGCCTCGATGTCGCGCCCCGCCGTCGCCATGGCCAAGGAAGCGGTGAACCGCGCCTTCGAGACCACGCTTGCCGAGGGCATGAGCGTCGAGCGCAACCTGTTCCACTCGACCTTCGCGCTGGAAGACCGCTCCGAGGGCATGGCGGCGTTCATCGAGAAGCGCAAGCCGGTGAACAAGAATCGGTAACGCCGGCAAACGGTAAGGCCGGTGTAAGACTCCGCCGCTTTCCCGCACAACCCCTGTGACGCACCTGCAACAAGCACGGAATACATGGGGGTTTTCCCCGCGGCAGTTTGCCTGCGGGACCCCGGCTGGTTAAACAGCTAAGAGGCCACCGTCGGCGGGGGCGGACAGCCGGGGTTAGCGGGATTACATGATTGGGCGAGCCGCCAGAGCTGGTCGCGTGATGACGCGGCATCGATCGGGCGTGGGTCCTGTGCTTGCGACATGGACTACGCTGGCGCTGTGTTGCGCCCTCTCCTCCGCTGCATGGGCCGAAGCCCTGCCGGAGGCGCTCGCCAAGGCCTACCAGACCAACCCGCAGCTCAATGCCGAGCGCGCGCGGCAGCGCGCGACCGACGAGAACGTGCCGCAGGCGCTGGCCGGCTACCGGCCGCAGATCGTGGCAAGCCTCAGCGCCGGCCTGCAATCGGTGCGCAATCTGCTGCCCGACAACACCATCCAGACCGCCAATCTGAAGCCCTGGGTGATCGGCGTCACCGTGACGCAGACCCTGTTCAACGGGTTCCGCACCGCCAACAACTTGCGGGCCGCCGAACTCCAGGTCCAGTCGGGCCGCGAGGCGCTGCGCAATGTCGGCCAGGGCGTGCTGCTCGACGCGGTCACCGCCTACACCAACGTGCTGGCGAACCAGTCGCTGGTCGAGGCGCAGCGCTCCAACGTCGCCTTCCTGCGTGAGACGCTCGCCGTCACGCAGCGCCGCCTCAACGCCGGCGACGTCACGCCGACCGACTCCGCGCAGGCCGAAGCCCGTCTCAACCGTGGCCTCTCCGACCTCAATGCCGCCGAAGTCGCGCTCGCCGTGAGCCAGGCGATGTACGCGCAGGTAATCGGCAATGCGCCGTCGCAGCTCCGGCCCGCCGAGGTCGTCGACCGCTACCTGCCGAAGAGCCGCGAAGACGCGTTGACGATGGCGATCCGCCAGCACCCGGCGGTGATGGCCGCAAGTTTCGACGTCGATGTCGCCTCCACCAACATCCGCGTCGCCGAAGGCGCGCTGCTGCCGAGTGCCAGCATCCAGGGCAGCGCCAGCAAGAGCCGCAACAACGACCCGACGCTCGGCACCTTCGCAGAGGACCAGGCCTCGATCGTCGCCAACGTCACCGCGCCGATCTACGACGGCGGCCAGGCCGCCGCGCAGACGCGGCAGGCCAAGGAGATCACCGCGCAGAGCCGGCTCGTGCTCGACCAGGTACGCAATCAGGCCCGCACCGCAGCGGTCAGCGCCTGGGTTGCGAACGAAGGTGCCAAGATCGCAGTCTCGGCCTCCGAGTCCGAAGTGAAGGCGGCGACCGTCGCGCTCCAGGGCGTGCAGCGCGAGGCCGCCGGCGGACAGCGCACGACGGTGGACGTGCTGAACTCGCAGGCCGACCTGATCCAGGCCAAGGCGCGGCTGATCGGCGCGCTGCGCGACCGCGTCATCGCCTCCTACACGCTGCTCAGCGCCGTCGGCCATCTCGACGTCAAGACCTTGAGCCTGAACACGCCGGACTAC
>NZ_JBFUES010000289.1:0-7653 GCF_056403875.1 Bradyrhizobium sp. P2_E8 | reverse complement strand
TTCCGCCACCGCGTCGACGCATTGTCCATCACCAATGGCACGGTGGATGGCGTCGGCGGCGCCGTTCTCGCGCCTGACGATGTCGAGCGCGGCAAGAGTTCCTCGCGCAATGTCATCGGGGAGTTTGCACTGAAGGCGCAGGCCGTGATCGTCGCCTCCGGCGGCATCGGCGGCAATCACGAGCTGGTGCGGCAGAACTGGCCCGAGCGACTTGGCGAGCCGCCGAAATTCATGATCTCCGGCGTGCCCGAACATGTCGACGGCCGCATGATCGGCATCACGGAGAAGGCGGGCGCGCGGCTGATCAACCGCGACCGCATGTGGCATTATGTCGAGGGCATCCAGAACTGGTCACCGATCTGGCCACGCCACGGCATCCGCATCCTGCCGGGGCCCTCGTCCATGTGGTTCGACGCCACGGGCACGCGGCTGCCGGCGCCGCTGTTCCCCGGCTCCGATACGCTCGGCCAGCTCAAATACATCATGTCGACGGGCTATGATTATTCCTGGTTCATCCTGACCCAGAGCATCATCAAGAAGGAGTTCGCGCTGTCGGGCTCGGAGCAGAACCCTGACCTCACCGGCAAGAGCTGGCGCATGACGCTGCGCCGCGCCACCAACAAGGGCGCGCCGGCGCCGGTAGAAGCATTCAAAAGCCATGGTGTCGACTTCATCGTGCGTGACAAGATCGACGATCTCGTTGCGGCGATGAACAAGCTCGCCGGCAGTGACCTCCTCAGGCTCGAGCACATCAAGATGCAGATCGAGGCGCGCGACCGCGAGATCGCCAATCCCTACGTCAAGGATGCGCAGGTGATGAACATCCACAATGCGCGCCGCTATATCGGCGACAAGCTGATCCGCACCGCCTCCCCGCACCGCATCCTCGATCCCGCACACGGACCGCTGATCGCGGTCAAGCTCAACATCCTCACCCGCAAGACGCTCGGCGGCTTCGAGACCGATCTCGACTCGCGCGTGTTCGGCAGCGAGGGCAGCGTCATTCCCGGCCTCTACGCGGTCGGCGAAGCAGCGGGCTTCGGCGGCGGCGGCGTGCACGGCTATCGCTCCCTCGAAGGCACTTTCCTCGGCGGCTGCCTGTTCTCGGGCCGCAACGCGGGCCGCGCGGCGGCGAAGACGGTGGGGTAGATCGTGCGGCGGTGGATGCATATCGGGGCGCTTCTCGCCGGCTTCGCCGCCGCCCCGGCGGCGTCGGCCGACACCATCGACGTCAACGGCGTGATGCGGTCCTACACCGTGCAACTGCCGGCGAAGCGACTTGTGCCGCTGGTGGTCGTGCTGCATGGCAAGACCCAGCGCGGCGCCGACATGGTTGCACGGACGGCGTGGCCCCAGGTCGCAAAGCGCGAAGGTTTCGCGGTGGTCTTTCCGGACGGGCTCAACCATGCCTGGGCCGATGCGAGGACGAAGGCGGGACCARCGCTCCGTGGCCCGCCCGAGGGCACCGACGACGTCGCCTTCATCGCGAAGCTCGTCGAGAAACTGGTGGCGAACGGCACGGCCGACCCTGGCCGCGTCTATGTCGCCGGCATCTCCAATGGCGGTGCCATGGCGATGACGCTTGCCTGCGCGCGCGCCGATCTGTTTACGGCCGGTGCGAGCGTGATCATGAACCTCACCGACGAAGCCGCGGTCACGTGCCATCCGTCGCGGCCGCTGCCGATGCTGATCATGAACGGCACGGCCGACCCGCTGGTGCCCTACGAGGGCGGACGCGGATCGGGCTATTTTGCCGCAGACGGATTCTGGTCGACCGAGGAGACGCTGGCATTCTGGCGCAAGCTCAACGGCTGCGAGGCCGATGATGCCACCGTGACCGAAATGCCCGACAGGGTGCCCGCGGACCAGTCCACGGTCACGCGGATCGCCTCGCGCTGCCCCAGGGGGCACGACGTCGTGCTCTATCGCGTCAACCATGGCGGGCATCGCATGCCCGGCTTCGCTCCGGACGCCCGCTTCCCCAAGGTCGCAACCAGCCTGCTCGGGCCACAGAACAGCGACATCGACGGCGCCGAGACGATCTGGACGTTCTTCAGTCAGTTTCCTTAGGGAATGCGCATGCGTGCCCGGCAACGCATGCGTGCCTGGGGTGGCTGAGCGCGGGGGGCTGCGCTAGACAGGGCCGCCATTCCACCAGGAGATCCCAAATGAGCATTCAGCGTTTTGAAGCCGGCCCGCGCATGAGCCAGGTCGTCGTGCACGGCAACACCGTCTATCTCGCCGGTGTCGTCGCCAACAAGGCCGGCGGCGAAAGCGTGACGAAGCAGACCCAGGACATCCTGGCGACGATCGACGGCCATCTCGCCAAGGCCGGCACCGACAAGTCGAAGCTGCTCTCGGCCACGATCTACATCACCGACATGAAGACGTTTGGCGAGATGAATGCGGTGTGGGACGCCTGGGTCTCCCCCGGCAACACCCCGGCCCGCGCCACCGTCGAAGCCAAGCTGGCGGCGCCGCAATACACCGTCGAGATCATGGTGACGGCGGCGAAGTAATCTTCGCGAACCAGCCGCATGCCAATGGAGCGCGATGAGACCATCATCGCGCTTCATTTTTTTTTGCGCACGCCGATGACCTCGGAGGTAATCGATCAGCACGCGCAAACCTTCGATAGTGACGAGCAGCCGAATACGGCGTCACCGAAGGAGAGCACCATGACCGACCACGTCACCATTGCCCGCCGCTACATCGAGCTCTGGAACGAGCGCACGACAAGCCGCCGGCGCGAACTGCTCAGCGAGAACTGGGCGGCGGATGCGAGCTATGTCGACCCGCTGATGAAGGGCGACGGCCAGGACGGCATCGACGCGCTGATCGCGGGCGTGCAACAGCGCTTTCCCGATTTCAAGTTCAAGCTGATCGGCGAGCCCAACGGCTACGGCGATCAACTGCGCTTCAGCTGGGGCCTTGGCCCTGACGGCGTCGACAGCCCGATCAAGGGCACCGATTTCGCCGTGCTGAAGGACGGCCGCATCAGCAGCATCACCGGATTTCTGGACCAGGTGCCCGCGGGCGCGTGAGGTGCGAGCGTTCCCTCAAACTCTGTCGTCGTCCCGGCGCAGGCCGGGACCCATAACCCCAGGGAGTGGTTTGGCGAAGATTCGTCGTTCGGTGCTCCTGCCTGGGCACCCCGAGAGATCACGCGGTATGGGTCCCGGCATGCGCCGGGACGACACCTTTGGTTCGGCACGAGCTTCACTCATGCAACCGTCAACCGATACGCAGCCTTCGCATTCACGCCGAACGCCTTCTCGCGCACACTGGAGCCTAGCTTCGCCAGACACGCCTCCAGCGCGCCCTTGATCTCGCCGTAGCTGCCCGCAAGCAGGCACACCGGCCAGTCGGAGCCGAAGATCAGGCGATCCTCACCGAAGCAATTTGCGGCGTGCTGGACGAACGGAAACAGCCGCTCCGCATCCCAATCATTCCACTTCGCCTCCGTCGCGAGCCCGGAGATCTTGCACCAGACATTGCCGCAGGCGGCGAGCGCCTTGATGCGATCGGCCCATTCGGCGCTTCCGCCAGAAGCGATCGGCGGCTTGGCGGCATGGTCGAGCACGAAGCGCGCGTTGGGAAAGGCCTGCGCGGTCGCGATCGCCGCCGGCAATTCGCGGGTGCGGACGAGGAAATCGTAAGTGAGATCGCGGGCGAACAATGCGGTGAGCCCGCGCTGGACGTCCTCGCGGAGCAGCCAATCGGGATCGGCCTCGTCATGAACCTGGTGGCGGATTCCGACCAGCTTGTCGCCGCCCGGCCCTGCGCGCAGCCGGTCGAGCGTGTCACCAAGCGCGGCATCGGTCAGATCGACCCAGCCGACCACGCCGACGACGAAGGGCGTTGCATGCGCGATGCGCAAAAATTCCTCAGTCTCCTCCAGCGCGGAGCGGCACTGCACCACCATGCTCGCATCGATGCCATTCGCTTTCAGAAGTGGCGCGAGATCGGCGGGCCCGAAGGGCCGGCGGATCGGCGCGAGTTCTGCCGCGTCCATCCAGGGATAGTCGGCACGCGCCGGATCCCAGAAATGCTGGTGGGCGTCGACGATCATGGCTCACGCTCCACCCGGCAGCGGCGACCGCGCGTCGACGAGTTTCCGCGCACGCAACTCCTGCCAGAAGGCCGGCGGCACCGGCGCCTGCGACATCGCGATGTTGTCGGCGACCTCGGCGGCATTGCGCGCGCCCAGCACGGCGACCGTCACGGCCGGATGGGCCATGCAGAACTGGAGCGCGGCGGCCTTCAGCTCGGTCCCGTGCTTGCGACAGAGCTCGTCGAGCTCGAGCGCCCGCGCGACCAGCGCAGCGTCGGCATCCTCATAGTTGAACTTCGCGCCGGTGCGGGGGTTGGCCAGAATGCCGCTGTTGTAGATGCCGCCGAGCAGGATGCCGATGTTCTTGGCCTGACAGAGAGGAAACAGCGCATCCAGCGCGCCCTGGTCGAGCAGCGTGTAGCGGCCGGCGAGCAGGAAGCAGTCCACCGGCACGGTTTCGGCAAAACGGGCCAGCATCTCCGACTGGTTCATGCCGGCGCCGATCGCCTTGACCGTGCCTTCTGCGCGCAGGCGCTGGAGCGCGCGGAAGGCGCCGGCGACGGCGTCGTCGTAATGATCGTCGGGATCATGCACGAGCAGGACATCGACGCGGTCGAGCCCGAGGCGCAGCAGGCTCTCCTCGACCGAGCGCATCACCCCGTCATGAGAGAAGTCGAACACCGGCCGCTCGCGCTGACCGCTCTTGTAGTGATCGTCCTCGCCGGCAGCGCCATCGGGTGCGCGCAGCAGGCGGCCGACCTTGGTCGAGATGACGTAGGAGTCGCGCGGCTGTTGCCGCAGGAATGCGCCGAGCCGACGTTCCGCGAGACCAAAACCGTAGAGCGGCGCGGTGTCGTAGAAGCGGATGCCGGCCGACCAACCCCGTTCGAGCGTCGCTTGCGCATCGGCATCGCTGACCGGTGCAAACAATCCACCGAGCGGGGCGGAGCCGAGGCCGATTGACGTGACATCAAGGGGGCCGAGCCGCGACCGTTTCATCCCAATTTCCTTCCGGTAGCCTAAATCACCTCTCCCGCTTGCGGAAACCGCAAGCGGGAGAGGCACGCAGGAGCGCGGGGCTGGCGGCGCTCCTACTTCAGCATCTGCGCAACGTTGTCCTTCGTCACGAGATCGAGGCCGGTATAGATGACCTCCGGCACCTTCCCACCCTTCTTGATTGCGAGCAGCGTGTCCATCGACTTCTCGCCCATTTCGAACGGGCGCTGGCCGGTGAGGGCGTTGGAGTAGCCGTCGCGCAGCAGCTCAAGCTGCATCTTCAGCGTATCGGCGACGACGAGCGTGAACTTGCCGGCCTCGATGTCCTTCTTGTTCTTGTTGACGAAGGCCTTGTAACCTTCGGGTGCAAACATCGGCCAGCCGCCGATCGGCACGATGGCGCCGAGATCCGGCGTCGCCGTGCGCAAATCGGCCATCTGCTGGATCGCGAGCGCGGGATCGTCGTTGCAGAAGGTCGGAGAGCCCTGGACCTCGACCCACTTCGTTCCCTTGAGCGACTCACGGACGCCGTCGACACGCTCGGCAAGGTTCTTCGCGCCGGGACCGCCGGATACGATCGCATACTTGCCGCCTTCGGGCTTGAGCTGGGCCAATTGCTTGCCGAGCGCCAGACCGAAGTCCTTGTTGTTGGTGCCGATATAGGCGATGCGCTTGGAGCCCGGCGCGTCCGCATCGAAGGTGATGACGGGAATGCCGGCCGCCGTTGCTGCCTCGATCGACTTGGTCATGGCCGCGACGTCGGCAACCGAGATCGCGAGCCCATCCACCTTCTGCGTGACGAAGTCCTGGATGATCTGCGCCTGCGTCGCCGGTTCGTGTTCGACCGGTCCCTTGTAGATGCACTCAACGTTGCCGAGTTCCTTGGCTCGCTTCAGGCAGCCGTCGCGCGCCACGTCGAAGAACGGATTGTTCATCGCCTTGGGCACGATGGCGAACTTGTAGGTCTGGGCAAATGCCGGGGTCGCCATCATCGCGATGGTCACGCCGGCCAACAGAAGCTTCTTCATTACTTTCCCTCCACACTTTGTTGCCTATCCATTTGTGATGCGATGGTCCGGTAGGCGGATAGACGATGTTTCGTTGTCCTTCCGGATTAACTCGTTAAGTCATGCGCGAGCGGATACGGTCGACCAGCACGGCAAGGATGATGATCACGCCCACCAGCGTCTGCTGCCAATAGGAGTTGACCTGCGCGAGCACGAGGCCGTTACGGATCACTTCGAGCAACACACAGCCGACGATGGCACCGAGCGGACCGCCGATGCCGCCGGCGAGGTTGGCGCCGCCGATCACGGCGGCCGCTATCACGTTGAGCTCGTA
The DNA here is from genome assembly GCF_056403875.1 of Bradyrhizobium sp. P2_E8. NCBI lineage: Bacteria > Pseudomonadati > Pseudomonadota > Alphaproteobacteria > Hyphomicrobiales > Nitrobacteraceae > Bradyrhizobium > Bradyrhizobium sp. P2_E8. The sequence continues at coordinate 1,262 of NZ_JBFUES010000289.1, read as the reverse complement.
GGAAGTCGCCATGTYGGCGGGTGCCGATCCGAGCCAGCCGGAGATGATGATGCCCTGGAGGCCTGCGGCGAGCGCGCAGATCACATAGACCTCGATCTTCACACGCACCACCGGGATGCCGGTGAGTTCAGCCGCCTTCTCGTTGCCGCCGAGTGCGAAGACGTGGCGGCCGAACGAGGTGTGGTGCAGCACCACCGCCATCGTCAGCGCGAGGATCACGAGATAGATGAAGGGCGCAGGCACGCCAAGCACGTCGCCCGAGGTGAGCGCATAGAAGTAATCGGCGTCCGGCCCGCCCGGAAAGCTGCCGCGGCCGTTGGAGACGACATAACCGAGGCCGCGCACAATCGAGAGCATGCCGAGCGTGGTGACGAAGGGCGACAGCCCGAGCACCGCGATGCAGAAGCCGTTGACGAGCCCGACGAGAAACGCGATCGCGAGGCCCGCAACGATCGAGACGACCAGGATCAGGCCCGGCAGATTCGCCACCACGGTCTTGCCGTCGGCCGCGAGGTGCACGAACAGCGAAGCGCCGGGCATGCCTGGCGTCGAGAGGCCCGACATGACCATCGATGTGATCATGGCGGAGAAGCACATCAGCGAGCCGACTGAGAGATCGATACCGCCGGTAATGATGACGAAGGTGACGCCCAGGGTGGCAATGGCGATAAAGGAAAAGTTCTTCGCCACGTTCTGCATATTGCCCTGGGTGAAGAAATAGGGGCTGGCAAAATGCATCACGACCATCAGCACCAGGAGCGCTAGCAGGACGTATCCGGTCTGGGAGGCGAAGATGCCACGCCGCCACCATTTGATCTCGCCGACATTCGAGAAGCTTACCGGGGATTCCAACTGCATGGCCATTACGCCGCCTCCTTCGCGCCGGTGATAAGGGCGGTGACTTCCTCGGGGGACGTCGTATGGATCGCCTTGTCGGCGCGCTTCTCGCCGCGGCGCATGACGATCACGCGGTCGCACACCGCGAACACGTCGGGCATGCGGTGCGAGATCAACATGACCGCGACGCCCTGCTCCTTCAGCCGGTGAATCAGGCTCAGCACCTGCTCGACCTGGCGGACCGAGATCGCAGCGGTCGGCTCGTCCATCATCACCAGCCTCGCATTTGAGAGCCGCGTCCGCGCGATCGCGACCGCCTGGCGCTGGCCGCCCGACATCTGCTTGACGAGATCGTAGGGCCGCGTTTCCGATCGCAGCTCGCCGAACAATTCCAGCGCACGCGCCGCCATCGCCTTGTGGTCGAG
>NZ_JBFUES010000288.1:0-7678 GCF_056403875.1 Bradyrhizobium sp. P2_E8 | reverse complement strand
GCTTGACTCACGCCGATAGACTGGAGCCGCCACGTGGAGCTTGGAATTGATCGCTTCGTCTTCGCGCCGCGCSGGGAGCCTGAACGCGTTCGGCGGGATCGGCGATTTCAGGGTCGCCCGGCTGAAATCCATTGAGATGGAATTGCATGAGCACCTCTCCCGTCAACGTCTTCTTCGATATTGATCAGTATGCTGACTATCAGTATACTTGTCAACGTCGCTGCGACCGAGGAGAATTCGGTGAAAGACAACAACGACATGCCCGGTCATCTGGCGCGCCGGTTCCAGCAGATCGCGGTCGCGGTCTTCCTGGCCGAGGTCGGCGATGCCGGCTTCGACCTCACGCCGGTGCAATACGCCGCGCTCGCGACCATCAAGGCCAATCCGGGGCTCGACCAGGTGACGCTCGCGGGATTGATCGCCTACGACCGCACCACCATCACAGGCGTGATCGATCGCCTCGTGCAGAAGGGGCTCGCAGAGCGTCGTGCCTCGAGCCGCGACCGCCGCGCCCGCGAACTCGAGATCACCGACGAGGGCCGGCGCACGCTGCGCAAGATCACGCCGGTGGTCGAGTCCGCACAGCGCATCATGCTGCGCGGCCTCAACGCCAGGGAGGGCGAGGAGCTGATGCGCCTGTTGCGCAAGGCCATCGCTGCCGGCAACGAGCTCAGCCGCGCCCCGCTCCGCGATGTGCAGGCTTAAGCCGCATCCATGTCCGTAATTGTCGCAGTGCCGCGAAACCAGGAACTAACCTTCGGCTGCTACCGTCGGCCCCATTCGGCGCTTAACGCGCGATTAACTTTGCGGCCCGGGAGTTTCGGATGTTCAGGTTCCTCATTGCGGCCGCGGCCATCGCGTTCTCGACCGGTCATGCGCTCGCAAACGGACATGGCGGCGGCGATGCGCCTCCTCCGCCGAAGCCCGAGGCGACGACCGCGCCGGCGAAGGTGGTCATCACCAAGCAGGGTCCCAAGCTCGTCGATCTCAAGGGCATGACGCTCTACTATTACGAGCGCGACACCACCGGCAAGACGTCGAACTGCAACGGGAAGTGCGCCGAAAGCTGGGTTCCGCTCGCCGCGACGGCCGACGCCAGGGCCGTCGGCGACTTCACCGTGATCAGCCGCAACGACGGTAGCAAGATGTGGGCATACCGCTACCGCCCGCTCTACACGTCACCCGCCGACAAGGCGCCGGGCGATGCCAACGGCAACGCCACGACGCTGCAATGGCGCGTCGCACGGCCTGGAGAGTAGGACCCGAGCGGCGGTCCGATCAGTGCCGTGACGCGCTCGTCACCTTCGCATGGGTCGCTGGACCGGCCGAGGCATAATTCACCTCCGGATTCCAATGCAGCGCCATATACACGGCCATTCCGGCCAGGATCGATCCATAAAATGCAACGGTCACCAGCCGCCACTTGCGGACAACCCGGCGATCGCTTTCGGTCAATTGATCAATGAATTTTTGCATGATGCCTCCAATGGCAACCGGCCATCGAGGCATAGCGCAAGGCGAGCGGATCGCCTGTGAACCAGTTCACCCTTGCGGAACCGCAGACCCCGCGCGCATTCACGCGTGAGTGAGCGCCCTTCTCACCCGCGCCAGTTCGTGCCCGTCTCGGCCTGCGCGTTCTGCCCGGGCGGCAGCACCACGACCATCGAATTGAGCTTCACCCGGTCGTAGAGATCGATCACGTCCTCGTTGCGCATCCGGATGCAGCCCGACGAGATCGCCTGCCCGATATATTCGGGCTGGTTGGTGCCGTGGATGYGGTAGAGCGTGTCCTTGTTGCCGACGAAGAGATAGATACCGCGCGCGCCCAGTGGATTGGCGGGACCACCGGCGACGCGCGCCGGATACGGTCCAAGCCGCGCCTGGATGTCCRCAGTCGGAACCCAATCGGGCCATTCCGCCAAGCGGCCCACGCGCGCGACGCCCGAGAAGGCCATGGCCTCCTCGCCGACCGCGACGCCGTAGCGGATCGCCTTGCCCTCGGGTAGCACGAAATAAAGGTAGCGCGCATTGGTATCGACCAGGATCGTGCCCGGCTGCTCCTTGCGCGGATAATCGACGATATGACGGAGATATTGCTCGGGCACGTTCGCCTGCGCGTATGGCGTATGTGCGAGCAACTGACGGTCGCGCGGCGTCATGCTCGCATCCGTCGATGGCGAAAGCGTCGTCTGCATGCAGCCGCCGAGCGGCAGCAGGGCAGCAACGAAAAGAGCGAGAACAGATCTTGGCACCGCCGGCCCCCCCTATAGCGGATCGCAGCACCCCCAGCAGCGTCAGATATTGCCAAAATCGTGCTGAAAACAAGGCAATGCGGAACACGACCGCGTGTTTTTCCGGCGGAGTTCCATCACCACAAACGGCAGAAGACCGTCGCATCATCTCCATCCCCTCGCCTTGCTTTGGTCAAACCCGGCTGGACTCGTGCGTCATCAGACTTGGGATGGGGCTCACCTCAACAGATCGGCTCGCGCCAATGCGGACGACGAAGGCTTCAAAGGAGCTGCGATGCTCGCGATGCTGAACAGCAAGCAAATCGTCGATGAGATCGTGAAGGACACGGTCAAGGACAATGATCCGCACGACGCGGTTCAGATCTCGCCGGACATCGTGCTGGCCTCGCGCCCCATCAGCGTTGCCCCCGCGCTGGCGCCTGACGTCACGTCCCGTCCGGAGCCGAAATTCGCGCCGGGGCCCAGGAGCAATCCGGAGCCGAAGTTCAGTCCTGTCGTGGAGCCGCAGCCGGCGGCGCCCTCGGTCGACACCGCGGTGCGCGTAACTGCAGGCGATGGTCGCGGCCGGCGGAAGCGATCCTCCGTCGGCAAGTGGCTGCGCGGCGCGTTCCTCACGTTTCTGTTCGCGGGCGGCAGCGCCGCTGCCACCATCGCCTGGGAGAAACACGGCGACGTGGCGAGGCAGATGTTCGCCGACTGGAAACCCGTTTTGGCATCGCTGATGCCTTCGTCGCTGACACCTTCGACGTCACAACAGACGGCGCCGGTCGCGGCCGCGCAGGCCGCGCCGCCCGCGGCGGAAGCGGCGACCGATCAAACAGCCGACCCATCCCCGACGCCGGCTGCGGCTCAGTCTGCGGCCGTGCCCGCAGCAACGCCGCCCGAAGCAGTTCAGTCGGTGCAATCGATGACGCGCGATCTCACCGCGATGGCGCAGCAGATCGAGCAGCTCAAGGCCAACATCGCCGAGTTGAAGGCCGGACAGGAACAGATGGCGCGCGAGATGGCGAAGCCGTCCGCCCCGAAGCCGATGGCTGAGACGCGGCCGATCGATCCGCGCCTCGATCCGCGCGCGCGCGTTTCCGCGCTACCGCCGCGGCCTCAAGCTCCGCCGGTTCGCAAGCCGAAGCCGGCCGTGTCGCAGACCTACATGCCGGCGTATTCGCCCGCACCGGTCGCATCACCGCCGCCGCCTTCGCAGGCTGCCGCGGTCCCGCCGCAGGTCGCGCCGGTCACCACGACACAAGCCGTTGCCGATGACGACGGACCTGTCGTGCGTCCGCCAATGCCGCTGCGCTAGACCAATGCAAGGCGATGCACGGCATCGCTCACGCAGCGTCACTGCAAGCTGTCCGACTCGATGTGATGCGTTGAGTCCGGGCGACTACGGAGATCGATGTTTCGATCGTCTTCCGCCAAGCGAATCCGCCAAGAGAAAAGGCCGTCGGGATCTATGCCGACGGCCTTCTGTTGCAACTGCCGGTTCCCGGAGCCCGGTTCTGTTGCAATTCCATGCCTCATGATCACGCTGACATATTTAATAAAATCTTAACGCGCCCGCACGCTGCACATGATTTCTGCGCCATACGCACAGAGATTGCGCGCTTCGCTCGTTCGATAAAGATCGACTCAGTGGTACTATCCGACATGTGTTGAGACTTCCGTTGCAGACTTGTTTTCCAGACTTGTCGTCGAGACTTGGGTCGTCACAGCGGGGAATTCGGATGCCTTACTACTACTTCGATCTCGTGGTTGGTGAAGAGTTCAAGAACCAGGGCGGAATCATCCTCGAAGACATCGAGGTCGCCTCGGATCGCGCCCACCAGCTGGCCACCGAGCTGTCGCAGGTGAAGCCGGAGCTTCAGCAAAAGGGCTGCGCGGTGCGCGTCACCGACCGCGATCACAACGAGCTCTATCGCACGCCGCTCGATCCCGTGCCGGCCTGGCAACGCTAAGCTACTCCAGCACCGGCGCGTCGAACCAGTCCGTCAGCGACAATCCGCCGTCGACGACGAAGGCTGCGCCGGTGACGTAAGCTGACAGCGTGTTCGACAATACGGTCAGCGCCATCGGCGCAAGGTCCTTGGCCTCGCCGAGACGCCCGAGCGGGATGTGTCGCGCCAGCGAGGCGTCCGCGACGAAACCGCCGGCCGCGATCGCACCGGGCACCAGCGCGTTGACGCGGATGCCGTGGCGCCCGAACGTCTTGGCGAGCTCCTTCACCAACATCGCCATCCCCGCCTTCGCCGTCGAGTAATGCGGCAGGTTGCGCGGCGTGCCCGCATGCAGCGAGGTGAGGAACAGGAACGAGCCGGGCCGCTTCGCCGCGATCAGCCGCTTGGCGATCTCGCGCGCCAGGTGAAAACCTGCATCGAGATTGACGGCGTGCATCTCCTGCCAGGTCCGTCGATCGACCGCGAGCGCGTGATCGGCCTCGCGCCGCGGCGGCGAGGCGCTGTGCACGAAGTGCGTCACCTGCCCCAGCGCGGCATGTGACGCGGCAAGCAGCGCATCGCAGGCGTCCAGCTCGGCGAGATCGCCGACCCAGGGCACCGCGCGCTCTGGCCGCTCGCTCGCGCCGATCGCGGCACTCACCCGTTCCGCGCTCACGTCGGCGAACACGGTCCGCACGCCTTCGCCGACCAGGGCCTGCGCGATCGCGCGACCGATGCCGTTGCCCGCGCCGGTGACGAGCGCCGTGTCGCGCTGGGGATCGAACGGCGTGCTGAACAGGCTCATGGCGTTCTCCGGGTCCGGGAGCAGCCAATTTAACGCACCGCACGCAGACGCGACAATTGCGTCCCGGCACCATTGCGGAGCGGCGCGCCGGACGCTAGCCTCCCAAAAAAATCGAGGAGGTACCAAGGATGCGCTATGGTTTTCTGATGGCAGGCCTGTTGCTGATCGCCGCGCCGGCCCGGGCGGAGGATCATCCACGCTCGGCCTATGTGACGATGGTCTTGCAGGCCTTCGCCGCCAGGGTCGAGTGCCCCAACACGGATCTCGTCTATCAGGACCTCGTGCAGAAGGCACAGCAGATGCAGCTGCCCGACGGCACCACCGAGAAGGTGCGCAAGGCGATCGCCTGGATGCATACCGGCGGCAAGATGGGCGAGAAGCAGGACGACGACCTGATGGCCGAGGTCGCGGTCGCGACGCAGGCGACCGATATGGACCAGCGCCGTCTCGGCATGCCCGGCTGGTGCGAGGCCCAGAAGACCAACCTTGCCGGCCTGATCCGCAGCAAGGGCGGCTAACCGGTTTTCCCAGGCGTTAAGCCCACAGCTGCGGAACCCCCGCCACGGCCAATATTCGTCACAATCCTCGCCAGCATGCGGCCCTCTTCGAATTCGAACAGGAGCCCCTCATGCGGATGATCCAATTCGTCTTCGCCGCCACGCTCGCGGCCGTCACGGCGCCGACCGCCCCCGTGCTGGCGCAGAATTCAGGCACCGAGAGAGCCGAGGGCAAATCGCCCTCCTCCACCTGCAGCGCGTATCAGCAAGCACCGGATGGTACCTGGGAACAGCTTCCCTGCAAGGAAACAGGCGATCGCAGTCAGCCGCGAACCCAACGGTCCCAGTCGCAGGGAACCGAGCACGAGGACCGCTGAGGCGCTTCCTGTCCGGCGATCAGCTGTGGTGCGGTCCACGCATGATCTTCATGGCATCCTCGATGTGACGCCACTCCCTGGCCTCATCGGCCTCGCCGCGGCCCTCGCAGGCCTGGGCCTGCTCGGCGGCCTTCGCAATCGCAGCGAAGCCGTGCCGTTCGAGCATCTGGCGTGCGATGGTGTGGATTTGGAGCTCCGATATCATGGGCGCTCTCCCGTTTGATGAAACCGCGGTGCACGCAGGGTGGTCCGCGGATTTCCCACAACGATCAAGTCGCAGGTCTCGTTCCGATCACCCGCAGCGWCGACAAAAGGCGGCCCGCCATGCCCGGCGGACCGCCTTCTCACCCACCCCAAAACCTGAAATCGTCGGCCGCGTCCCCTACGCGACCGCCACGCGCTTGCGCTCGAAATCGTTGGGCACCTCGATATCGACCTCCAGGGTCGACACCTCGTCGCCGCGCTCGAGCCGAACGATGACCTTGGTCGGATCCAGCGTGACGTGCCTGGACACGACAGCGAGGATTTCCTCACGCAGCACACCGAGCAGATCGGGCTGGCCGCGCATTCCGCGTTCATGGGCAAGCAGGATCTGCAACCGTTCGCGTGCGACGGGTGCCGAGGCCTTCTTGCCGCGGAGAAGTCGAAGCAGACCCATGCTCATGCAGCCCTCCGTCGCAGCAGACGATCCATCAGACCTCTGCGCTCGGCGGGAACGTGCATCGTGACGTTCTCGCCGCACAGGCGCTTGGCGGCGTCCATATAGGCCCGCGCCGGCGCGCCGTCCGCGTTCGACAGAGTCACCGGCGTGCCGACGTTGGACGCCTTCAACACGTCCTGGCTCTCGGGAATGATGCCGAGCAAGGGCGTGGCAAGGATCTCGAGGATGTCGTCGATGGTCAGCATCTCGCCGCGCGCCGCGCGGGAGGCATCATAGCGGGTGATGAGAATGTGCTTCTCGACCCGCTCGCCCTTCTCGGCCCGCACCGTCTTGGAATCGAGCATGCCGATGATGCGGTCGGAATCGCGCACCGAGGAGACTTCCGGATTGGTGACGATCACGGCCTCGTCGGCAAAGCRCATCGCCATGGAGGCGCCGCGCTCGATGCCGGCCGGGCTGTCGCAGATCACCCAGTCGAAACGGCCGCGCAGATCGTCGATGACCTTGCCCACGCCCTCTTCCGTCAGCGCGTCCTTGTCGCGGGTTTGCGAGGCCGGCAGCAGCCACAGATTCTCCAGCCGCTTGTCGCGGATCAGCGCCTGCGGCAGCTTTGCGACGCCCTGCACCACGTTGATGAGGTCGAACACCACGCGGCGTTCGGCGCCCATCACGAGATCGAGGTTGCGCAGGCCGACGTCGAAATCGACGACGACGACCTTGTCGCCGCGCTGCGCGAGCGCAGCTCCCAGCGCGGCGGTCGTCGTGGTCTTGCCGACGCCGCCCTTTCCTGATGTCACGACCAGTACCTTACTCATCTGAAATGTCTCCTTTGCTGGTCAGTTCAGCGCTGTAATTCGCATGGTATTCCCCTGCAGCCAGGCCTGCGCCGGCTTGCCGCGCAAGGCGGCGTCGATGTCGTCCGCAGTCTGGTAAAACCCGTCGATTGCAAGCAGTTCAGCCTCGATCTTCTGGCAGTAGATGCGCGCGCTCGTGTGACCGTTCACGCCCGCCATGGCGCGGCCGCGCAGCGCGCCATAGATGTGGATGGAGCCGCYGGCGACGACCTCGGCGCCGGAGCCGACCGAGCCGAGGATGGTGACGTCGCCTTCGGGGAAGATCACGGTCTGGCCCGAGCGCACGGGGGCCTCGAGC
>NZ_JBFUES010000287.1:0-7682 GCF_056403875.1 Bradyrhizobium sp. P2_E8 | reverse complement strand
GAAGGCCGCGACCGGCAGGCCGCTTGCGAGCGCTTCCAGCAGCACCAGGCCGAAGGTATCGGTCTTGCTGGGAAACACGAACACGTCGGCGGCCGCATAGATGTCCGCCAGCGCCTCGCCGTGCTTCTCGCCGAGGAAGATCGCGTCGGGATAGGCCTCTTCGAGCGAAGCCCGCGCCGGGCCGTCGCCGACGACCACCTTGGTGCCCGGCAGCTTGAGGTCGAGGAACGCCTCGAGATTCTTTTCCACCGCGACGCGGCCGACCGAGAGGAACACCGGGGCCGGCAAGCAGAGATCGATCGCGCGGGGATGGAATAAGTGCGTGTCGACGCCGCGCGGCCACAGCACGACATTGTCAAAGCCGCGCTCGGTCAGCTCGCGGGCGAGCGCCGGGGTCGCCGCCATCACGGCACGGCTCGGCGCATGGAAGCGGCGCAGCGCCCGCCAGATCAGGGATTCCGGAACCGGCACCCTGGCGCGGACATATTCGGGGAAGCGGGTGTGGAAGCTGGTCGTGAACGGCAGCTTGCGCTGTCGGCAATAGCGGCGGACCATCAGGCCGATCGGCCCTTCGGTCGCGATATGGATGCTGTCGGGCCGGGCTTCCTCGATCAGCTTCGCGATTCGCGCCGGGCGCGGCATCGCGAGCCGCACGTCGCGATAGCTCGGCATCGCGAAGGTGCGGAACGATTGCGGCGTCAGGAACGTGAACTCGACGCCAAGACCTTCAACGTTAAGCCCTTGGGCGGCGTCAGCAAGCTTGGTCAGCGTCCGAACCACACCGTTGACTTGCGGGTGCCAGGCGTCGGTCGCGACCAGGATGCGCATCAAGCGGCCCTTGCTGCGACCTGCGGCACGGCTGCCGGCTTCTGCGCCTGATCCGCCCAGGTGATGATCTCGAAATGGCCGTCGTCGTGCTCGACCAGCGCGGTGCAGCTCTCCACCCAGTCGCCGCAATTCATGTAGCGAATGCCGGCCTCGTCGCGGATCACGGCATAGTGGATGTGGCCGCAGATCACGCCGTCGGCGTCGTGACGGCGCGCTTCGGCGGCGAGCGCCTGCTCGAACGCGCCGATATAGTTGACGGCGTTCTTGACCTTCTGCTTGGCCCATTGCGACAGCGACCAATAGGGCACCTTGAACATGCGCCGGAAGAAGTTGACGAAGCGATTCATCTGGATCGCGAAGTCGTAGGCCTTGTCGCCGAGATGGGCGAGCCAGCGCGCGTTCTGCACCACGAGGTCGAAGATGTCGCCGTGGATGACGAGATAGCGCTTGCCGTCCACGCCGGTGTGGACGGTGTTCTCGACCACGTCGATACCGCCGAAATGCGTGCCGTAATAATTGCGCAGGAACTCGTCGTGATTGCCGGGGATGTAGATCACCTTGGCGCCCTTGCGCGCCTTGCGCAAAAGCTTCTGGACGAGGTCGTTATGCGATTGCGGCCAGTGCCAGCTCGATTTCAGCGCCCAGCCGTCGACGATGTCGCCGACGAGGTAGATCGTCTCGGCGTCATGGTAGCGCAGGAAGTCGAGCAGAAGGTCGGCTTGTGAACCGCGGGCTCCGAGATGAACGTCGGAGATAAACAAGGTGCGAAAGCGCCTTTCAGGGCTCTCGTCACTCACATCGTAGCTTCCCATGCGACAGCCTGTAACAATATCCCGTGACAGGGGGATGACCGATTGAACCTTTGAGGCACCTCAGATACGAATCAAACCTCGCCTCGCCCTCCYCGCGAATATCAGTCGCATGCGACAATCAGGCGACATGAAGCGGCCATGGCTGTCCGCAAAAGCCCGGCCCCGTCGCCTTATTGGTTAACGGCGGGGGCCGGCGCGCAGCTCGAAGCCGGCGTCAGTAGAACTTGTGGAAATGATGGATCGGCCCGTGGCCGTGGCCGACGCTGAAGCGGTCAGCAGCCGCAATCGCGGCGCTGATCCAGGCCTTGGCGTTGCGCACCGCCTGTTCGAGCGTCTCGCCCCTGGCAAGACCCGCCGCCACGGCCGAGGACAGCGAGCAGCCGGTGCCATGGGTGTTTCGGGTGGCAACGCGGGGCGCAGCGAGCGCGATCGTGCTTTCGGACGTGACAAGATAGTCGATGCTCTCGGCACCCTCGCCGTGCCCGCCCTTGATCAGGACGGCACGGCAGTCGAGCGCCAGCAGGCGCCGCCCCTGGCTTTCGATCCCGGCCTCGCTGGCCGCCACCTGCTCGCCGAGCAGAGCCGCCGCCTCCGGCAGGTTCGGCGTGATCACCGAGGCCAGCGGCATCAGTCGTGTGCGCAGGGCTTCCACGGCTTCGGACGCCAGCAAGCGATCGCCTGACGTTGCGACCATCACGGGATCGAGCACCACATGGCGCGGCTTCCAGCGCGCCAGTGCGGCCGCGATCGCATCGATGCTGGCGGCCTGGGCCACCATGCCGATCTTCACCGCGCCGACGTCGAGATCGGAGAACACCGCATCGATCTGCGCAGTGACGAAATCAGCCGGCACCGCGTGAATGCCGGTGACACCGCGCGTGTTCTGCGCCGTCAGCGCCGTGATCGCGGAGGCGCCGTAGACGCCGAGCGCCGCGAAGGTCTTGAGATCCGCCTGGATGCCGGCGCCGCCGCTCGAGTCGGAGCCGGCAATGGTGAGCGCCACGGGCGTCGTCATCGCCGGAAACAGTCGTTTGAGAGGAACACCGCCATGGCCTGTCCTAGCGCGACCATGGAACGCCAGCAAGCGGGGCCGGCCGCGGCAGCGGTGATTTGCGGCACCGCCGATCCGGGCCCAGGCGGTCAGGCGGAGCCGATCCTGCCAGCATTGTCGCCCCGAATCAGGCACATGCTGCAATATACGGCCCGACACGGCCTCGGCCCTTGGCCTCCACCATCGATGAGTGAGACCTTGGGCGGCAGAGCCGTCCAACGGCACCAATGCTGCGGGCCGACCCGACCTGCTAGCCTCTCGGGGTGGAACCATGTGGGCCTTCTTCGAACGTCTCCTCGACTCCTCGATGTTCTCGCCACACGGGATCTGCCTGCTCTGGGAGCCCGAACTGATCTGGCTGCACGTCGTCTCGGACGCCTGCATCGCCGCAGCCTATTTCTCGATCCCGTTTGCGCTCGCGATCCTCGTCACCAAGCGGCGCGACCTCAAGTTCGGGTGGGTCTACTGGGCGTTCGCGATCTTCATCATGGCGTGCGGCCTGACGCATCTGCTGTCGATCTACACGCTCTGGGTCCCGGTCTACGGCATCGAGGGCATGGTCAAGGCGGCGACGGCCATTGCATCTGTCTTCACCGCCGGTGCGCTCTGGCCGCTGCTGCCGAAGATCCTGACGATCCCCTCGGCGTTCGAGTTCCGGCAGGTCCAGGCCGCGCTTGAGGTGGAGGAGACCAAGAGCCGGGATGCAGCCCAGCTGCTCGGACAGGTCCGTGAAGCCCAGCGCGCGCTGCGCGAGAGCATGACGCGCCTCACCGCCGTGGTCGAGACCGCGGTCGACGGCGTCATCCTGTTCGACGCGCAAGCCCACATTCTGCTGTTCAATCCCGCCTGCGAACGGTTGTTCGGCTATCGCGCCGACGAGGTCATGAACCGCGACATCGGCATGCTGATGTCCAGCGAGGCGAGGCCCTCATCCACGGGGCATGCGCGGCGCTTCGCAACCGGGGAAGCCGGCGGCCTGCGCAAGGACGGATCGACCTTTCCGATGAATCTGTCGGTGGGCCAGGCGTGGCAGGACGGCGAGCTGATCTACGTCGGAATCGTCCACGACCTGACCACGCGCAAGCTGACCGAGCAGCAGCTTCAGCAGGCGCAGAAGATGGAAACGGTCGGCCAGCTCTCCGGCGGCATCGCCCACGACTTCAACAATCTGCTCACCGTCATCATCGGCAACGCGGAATTTCTCAGCGACCAGCTCAAGGCCCGTCCCGACCTCAGGCGTTTTGCCGACGATATCTGCCTGTCGGGCGAGCGGGGCGCGGAGCTGACGCAGCGGCTGCTCGCGTTCAGCCGCCGCCAATTGCTGCAACCGCGCGCGATCGAGTGCCGCGACCTCCTCGAGTCCATGCACAAGCTGCTCAAGCGTACCTTGCGCGAAAACATCGAGATCGGGACGGCGTTCGGTCCCGGCTCCATCATGGCCTTCGCCGACCGCGCCCAGCTCGAATCCGCAGTCCTCAATCTCGCGCTCAACGCGCAGGACGCCATGCCGGCGGGCGGGCATCTCACCCTGAGCACCGAGCTCGCCGCGATCGACGACGACTATCGCGCGCTTCACCCGGAAGTGGCCTCCGGCAGCTACGCCCTGATCTCCGTCACCGATGACGGCGAAGGCATGACGCCTGACGTCATCGAGCATGCTTTCGAGCCGTTCTTCACCACCAAGGAAGTCGGCAAGGGCTCGGGCCTCGGCCTCAGCATGGTCTATGGCTTCGCCAAGCAATCCGACGGCCATGTCGCGATCTATAGCGAGCAGGGCCTTGGGACGACGGTCCGGCTCTACCTGCCGCGCGCCGGTGCCGGACAATCGGTGGCCGACGTGCAGGAGAGCGAGGAGGCGGCGCCGCGAGGCTACGAGACGATCCTGATCGCGGAGGACGATCCGTTCGTGCGCTCCTCGGCCATCCGCAGGGTGGAATCGCTTGGCTATCGCGTGATTGCGGCCGTCAACGGCAAAGAGGCCCTGCAGCGACTGCGCACCGATCCCAGCATCGACATGCTGTTCACCGATATCGTGATGCCCGGAGGCATGAGCGGCTGGGAGCTCGCCGATCAGGCCCGGCTCATTCGCCCCGGTCTCCCGGTCCTGTTCACCTCGGGCTACGCGCTGGAGACCCTGGTCGAGCAGGGCCGAGCGCGCACGCAATCGATCCTTCTGACCAAGCCCTATCGCAAGATCGAGCTTGCGCAGCGGCTCCGGGACGCATTCGCCGCGGCGGCCCTGATCTCATAGGGCAGGACCGGCACCCGCGCGAGGCGATCTCTCCCGGGCGCCCAGCAAGTTCGCTTGCCAAGCCCGGCCGGTTTTGGCCTATTAGCCGTCAGATATGCCTTCGGAGTGACTGCAATGGTACCTTTTTTCGTCCAGATCAAATGCAAGCTCGGCCAGTCCTACACGGTCGCCAACGCGCTTGCCGAAGCCGAGATCGCCTCCGAGATCTACTCCACCGCCGGCCAATACGATTTGCTGGTGAAGTTCTACCTCGACAAGGACACCGACATCGGCCACTTCGTCAACGAGAAGGTGCAGGTGCTGCCCGGCATCCAGGACACGCTCACCATCATCACCTTCAAGGCGTTCGGCACGGGCTAGCTGCCCGGAATTGACGCAAGCAAAGGATGCTGGCGCGATCCCTGCGTGCCAATCGGGGGAAGGACCGGCCTTACGCGCCACCCTCCTTGCGTTTCGGGCGCGGCGGACCGTCCACCGGCGGCAACGACTTGACGTAATCCGCCATCGCCGCGATGTCCTCGTCCGACAATTGCGAGGTGTTCTTGATCACACGTGTCATCGCGCCGCCGACGCTGTCGCCCTCGGGCAATTCGCCCGTCTTCAGGAGGTTGGCGATATCCTTCGCGCTCCATTCGCCGATGCCCTTTTGCGTGATGTTCGGAACCCACCCCTCGCCTTCCGGATTGGGCCCGCCGGCAAAGCGCTGTGCGGTGATGATGCCGCCGAGCAGATTGCGCGGGCTATGACACTCCGCGCAATGGCCGAAGCCGTTGACGAGATAGGCGCCGCGATTCCATTGCGGCGAGTGCGTCGCATCCGCGACGAACGGCTTGCCATCCATGAACAGCGATTTCCAGATGCCGACATTGCGGCGGATGTTGAACGGAAACGGCAGGTCGTGGTCGCGCACTTTGCCGGACACCGGCGGCAGCGTCTTCAGGTAGGCGAAGAGATCGCGAACGTCCTCGACCCTCGCCAGACGGTAGGACGTGTAGGGAAATGCCGGGAAGTAGTGCTTGCCCTCGGGCGACACGCCGCGCATCACGGCGCTGACGAAATCGGCCTCGCTCCAGCGCCCGATGCCGTCGGCGGGATCGGGGGAAATGTTGGGCGCATAGAACGTGCCGAATGGCGAGCCGAGCGCCAGGCCCCCGCCGAGCCGCAAGCGGTCGGGCTGGTTGGGCACGGCATGGCAGGATGAGCAGCCGCCGACGTTGAAGATCTCCTGCCCGTTCGCAAGATCCGGCGCGCGGGATGGCAACGGCACGGCCGATGCAGCCGGCGCCGTCAGCCACCAATAGACGCCGAAGCCTGCAACGGCGGCCATCAGCATGACAAGAATTGTTCGTCGCAGCATCGATATATCCCGTGGAGATCAGGCGAACTTACGGATTCGGCGGCGGCCGCTCCAGCCACGAATAATTTAGATGGTTTGATCCCGTTCCGGGAATAAACTCGGACGCGCACTGTTTGCAGGTTCATAGCAATCAGGCGTCAACAGGGAGAGACCCATGAACAAAGCACTTTTTGCCACGCTGGCACTCGGAGCTGCCGTCGCGTTCGCCGCCCCGGCCAGCGCGGAGAAACTGAAGGCGACGCTGGATGGCAAGTCCGAAGTGCCCGCCACCACCAGCAGCGCCACTGGAACGGCCGACCTGGACTATGACGCCGCGAGCAAGAAGCTCTCCTGGAAGGTGACCTATTCGGGCCTCTCCGGCCCCGCCACCGCCGCTCATTTCCACGGGCCCGCCGAGGCCGGCAAGAACGCCGGCGTCGCGGTCGCGATCCCGAATGCGGCGTCGAGCCCGGTCGAGGGCTCTGCAACCCTGACCGACGCGCAGGCCGCCGATCTGCTGGCCGGCAAGCTCTACGTCAACATTCACACCGCGGCCAATCCGGGCGGCGAGATCCGCGGTCAGGTGACGAAGTAAGCTTTAACGGCGGCTTCGTCGGCGAAGGCCGGGTGCTGGGGGGCGCCCGGCCTTTTCGATTCGAGAGAAGCATTTGAAATCAACAGCCGGGAGCCTAAGCCGCACTCAGCGCCTGCGCGAGATCCGCGATCAAATCCGACGGATTTTCGATGCCGATCGACAGCCGGATCGTGGAATCGAGAACGCCGATTTTCTGGCGGATGTCGGCGGGAACGCCGGAATGGGTCATCGTCGCAGGCAGGCTGGCAAGCGACTCGGTGCCGCCGAGGCTCACCGCGAGCTTGAKGATTTGCAGCGCATTGAGGAATTTGACCGCGGCTTCCTTGCCGCCGACGATGTCGAACGAGAACGTGGAGCCCGCCCCCAGGCACTGCCTTGCGAACACGCGTCCGGCCGGCGAGGCCTCTTCATGGTGACCGAGATAGTGGACCTTCGCCACCTTGTCATGATCGCGCAGGTAGTCCGCGACGAGCCGCGCATTCGCATCGGCTTTTTCCATCCGCAGGCTCAGCGTCTCGAGCGAGCGGTTGATCATCCAGCAGGAATGCGGATCGAGCTGGGTGCCGATGGCGCCGCGCAGCGCCTTGATGCCCTTCATGATCGCCTTCGAGCCGAGCGCGGCGCCCGCGATCAGGTCGGAATGACCGCCGACATACTTCGTCAGCGAGTACAGCGAGAGGTCGGCGCCGTGCTCGATCGGCCGCTGAAACACCGGCCCGAGCAGCGTGTTGTCGCAGGCGATGATCGGCGTGTGTCCCTGGGCCTTTCCGATCGCATCGGCGATGCGGCGGATCATCGCGACGTCGACC
>NZ_JBFUES010000286.1:0-7692 GCF_056403875.1 Bradyrhizobium sp. P2_E8 | reverse complement strand
CCGCCATACTGCCTGCTCGCAACTCCTAACAACTTCTAACACGCCAAGCCGCATGCGCCCCGCCATGGTGGTGGCGTTTCACGGTGGATATGGCGGGACATGGCTCTCCTTGACGATGTAATCGATGCCAGCGGCGGTTTGGACCGCTGGAGCAGCTTGAACCGTTTCACGCTCCACCTTTCCGTCGGCGGAACGCTGTTCTCCAGTGCCGGACACGCCAGAGAGTTCAAGGATGTGACCGCGGAAGGTTCGACCCGGACGCAATCCGTCCGCTTCACCGGCATCACCGGGGGAGAACACTCAGGCTCCTTTCAACCGGACGCGATCACGATCGAAAGCCTGGATGGCGAGGTGCTGCGGACCTGGCGCAATCCGAGCCTTGCGTTTCCCGCGGCCAGTGCCCCCGCGCTTGCGGACGAACTGCATCTCGTCTTCTTCTGCGGCGTCGCGATCTGGAATTACCTGACGATTCCATTCCTGCTTGCTCATCCCGATGTCGTGCTGGAGGAACTGTCGCCCCGGTCTGAAGGCACTGAGACCTGGCGGCGGCTGCGGGCGCAATTCCCCGCGCACCTGATCACGCTCGCGCCCGAGCAGATCTTCTATTTCGACCAGAACGCTTTGCAGCGGCGGACGGATCACGATCTCTTCGGGATGAAGGTCGCGCATCATTCCTGGGCCCATGACAATTTCGGCGGCATCGTGGTGCCGACGCTTCGGCGCGTGCAGACGCTGCAGGCTGATGGAACCCAGATTGCCAAGCCCGTGCTGATGGACGTCGAGATCTTCGACGCCGTGTTCGAGTAGCAGCGGCGACACGCCGCCCTCGCAATCTCTACGCGAGGCCCAGTGAACGCAGAGCACGAAACTCACACCAGTGTGTCGATCGCCGCGTCGCGTCCCGCCTGCCCTCGCACTACGCCAATCGGCGCAAAGAATTGAAAAGGCTGACAAAGTCGGCCCCTCTGCGACGGGCTGTCACACCATATTCGCGCACACAAAATCTAACACATCCTAATCATCACTAACGGGCTTCTTGTCCGGCTCATGCCTATCCTCCGAGCATCGAAAACCTTCTTGAAAGCCTTGTTGAAAGCTTTGGGCTTGAGAGTTTGCCGGTCGCCGCCAGCGGCCGTGATGCCAAGAGAGGACGAGCGATGTTTACCGACTTGCATGCGGCGCCTGCCTGGATTGATCTTCAGGCCGCCCCACGCGATCACCAGGTCCGCCAGGCGGCACAGGCGATCCTCAGGGAACGCGGATGGCGCCGCATCGACCGCAGCCCGGAGGCGGCGGTCGAGGACATCACGATTTCGCGGTGGGAGGATCTCAGAGACGGCTCGTCGCACGACGCGACGACGCCGGAGGATCGCTACTTCGTCGGCATTGCCCTGAAGACCACGCGCRCGAAATTGACCCGCGACCGCCAGGTCATCTTCGACGGCACCATGCCCGCAGGGACACTCTATGTCAGCGCGCCGTCGAAGCCTCTCGCCGCACAATTCCAGGCGCCTTGCGCCTTCCTGCACTTCCACATCTCCGCTGATCATTTCCCGGCGCAATTGCCTGCCGCTGAAGGACTTGGCGACCTCGTCCTGCTGCGCGACCCGCTCGCCGCCGAGCTCGCCAAGGCGCTGACCGAGCACAGCGATGCCGCGGACCAGCAGTTCGCACGCTGCATCGGCAAGACCCTTGCGATGCACCTGGCCCGGCTGGAGCCGCCGCGCGCCAGGGTCAACGCCTTGCCGAAATGGCGGCTGCGGCGCGTCGAGCAATACATCGCGGACAATTTCGACCGCTGCATCAGCCTGTCCGAACTCGCCAATGTCGCCGGCCTGTCCAGGATGCACTTTGCAGCACAATTCCGCGCGGCGACCGGCTACCGTCCGCGCGAATATCTGCTCAATCACCGGATCGAGCACGCGAAGACGCTGCTCGCAACGACCGGGCGGCCATTGGCCGAGATCGCGCTTGCAGTCGGTTTCAGCACGCAGGCGCATTTTTCGACCGTCTTCAAGCGCATCAGCGGCCAGTCTCCGGCACGCTGGCGCCTCGCCAGCAAGGCCGAGCCTCTCGCAGTCGAAGCGCTGCCGCGGCGCCGTCCTGCTGCGGACAGGGATTGGATGGCCAGCGCGGCCGCGTAGCGCGTCCTTATCGACACGCCAGGCGACATTGGAATTGCGGAATACGCCTCTGGTTGGTCTGCAACGTTTCGAACGCAAGTGCCCCTCCACTTGCGCCGGCTCGCGCCCTCCTCCCGGGCCTACGAGCCACTCGGGGCCGTCCCTGCTCCCCCACAGGACGGCCCCTTTTCTTTGTATCGCTGCAACCGCCACCGCGGCGCGCGGCATCACGCATGCGGACCGGTGCGGCCGGACTCGTACAGGAACCAGACCCGGCGCTCGGCCTCATCGATCCAGTTCTCGATCAGGCTTGCGGTTGCGACATCGCCATATTCGTCGCAGAGCTCATGCACGCGCCGCATCTCCCGCGTCAGTTGCTGATTGTCGCTGCGCAATTCCGCCAGCATGTCCAGGGGATCGACATAGTCCGCGTCGTTGTCGAGGATGCGCTGCTCGCGCGCGATGTGGCCGATCGAGCGCAGCGTCGTGCCGCCGATCTTGCGCGCGCGCTCGGCGATGTCGTCGGTCATGGCGAAGATCTGGTCGGCCTGCTCGTCCAGCAGCAGGTGATAGTCGCGAAAATGGCTGCCCGACATGTGCCAGTGGAAGTTCTTAGTCTTCAGATAGAGCGCGAAGACATCGGCGAGCAGGGCGCGCAGCGCGGCGGGAATGTCCCGGTTCGCGTTGGCGCCGAGATCGGTCGGGCTTTGTAGGTCTGCCTTGGTCATGTTCGTTGATCCTTGCCTGGAATCACGAACCCTTAGCAGCGCGGCGCGGGAGCTTTCTTTCGTCATGCCCGGGCCGATTTCAAATTCGCACGGGTGGGCTACGCCGCTCTCGTGTCCCGGACGCGCTGCAACGCCCCTTAGCGTTGCTGCGCAGAGCCGGGACCCGGATGGCGACACGGTAGGGCGCGGTGGGCCCCGGCTCTGCAGCGCACCGCTGAAGGGCGCTGCGCCGCATCCGGGACACGAAAATGTTGCCTCACACAACGCAAGGATCTGTAGCCCGGATGGAGCCGAGCGCAATCCGGGAAAAGTGCTACGCCGACCGAGCGGTCCCGGATTTCGCTTCGCTCGATCCGGGCTACGTCGTTACGACCACAATCCGCTACACCGGATCGAAGGCCCGGATCGGCGGCAGATTGCCGGTGAACTTCTCTACCTCCACCGTCGTCAGCTGCCCCGTGCAGCCCTGCGCGAAGGACGATGTGCCGATGTCGCGGGTGAGCACGTTCGGATTGCCGTGGACGCAGAGCGGCGCGTCGTCCTCGGGGTCCATCGGGTCGTACCAGGCGCCGGTCGGGAGCTGGACCACGCCGGGCGCAACGCCGTCGGTGACGTGGACTGCGGCGAGGCAGGCGCCGCGCGCGTTGAACAGGCGGATGATGTCGCCGTCCTTGATACCGCGCGCGTCGGCATCGCGCGGGTTCATGCGCGCGACCTCGCGTCCCCGATGTTTGCTTTGAAGCGAATGTCCGCCGAAGTCGAGCTGGCTGTGCAGGCGCGTCACCGGCTGGTTGGCGACGAGGAAGCACGGCGCGCCGGGCGTGGGCATGTCGGTCTTCTCCAGCCAGACCGGATGGCCGGGACAATCGGCATCGCCATGGCCCGCGATCTTCGCAGAGAAAATCTCGATGCGGCCGCTCGGCGTCGGCAGGGCGTGAGCGACCGGATCCTCGCGGAAGCGGCGCAACCGGCCGCCGTCGTCGGGCTGTTGCGGCACGACCAGGCTGCCGCGCTGCCAGAATTCGTCGAAGCCTGGCGCCTCGAGGCCGCGCGCTTCGAGCGAGGCCCGGGTCGGCTCGTAGAGATGTTTTAGCCACTCCCGCGACGTGCGTCCTTCGGTAAAGGGTTCGCGGGCCCCTAGACGCTCGGCGAGATCGGCGAAGATATCGTAGTCGTCGCGCGCGAGGCCAAACGGCTCGGCGATCCGGTGCATCGCGACCATGAGGGGATCATTGGTGGAATAGCCGATGTCCTCGCGTTCCAGCGTCATGGTCGATGGCAGCACGATGTCGGCATGCCGCGCGGTGGCGGTCCAGGCCAGCTCGTGCACGACCAGCGTGTCGAGCCTGGCGAAGGCCTTGCGCAGGCGGTTGATGTCCTGATGGTGATGGAAGGGATTGCCGCCGGCCCAGTAGACGAGGCGGATGTCCGGATAGGTGCGCGTCTCGCCATTGTAGCGATAGGTGGATCCGGGATTGAGCAGCATGTCGGCGATGCGCGCGACCGGGATGAAATCACGGACGCCGTTGCGGCCCTGGCCGAGCGTCGGCCCCGGCACGTCGTTGACGCGGCGGCCGTAATAGCCGATCGCCCCCAATGAATAGGCGTAGCCGCCGCCGGGCAAGCCGATCTGGCCGAGGGCTGCCGCCAGCACCATGCCCATCCACACCGGCTGCTCGCCATGCTCGGCGCGCTGCAGCGAATGCGAGACGGTGATGAGCGCGCGCTTTCCGGCAAGGCGGCGGGCGAGCGTGCGGATCGTGTCCGCGCCGACGCCGGAGATCGCGGCGGCCCACTCGGCGCTCTTCGGCTGTCCATCGCTGTCGCCGGTGAGATAACGCAGGAAGACGGGCCAGCCCTCGGTGTAGCGGTCGAGGAAGGCCTGATCGTGCAGGTTCTCGCTGACCAGCGTGTGGACGATGCCGAGCATCAGCGCGGTGTCGGTGCTGGGCAAGCAGGTCATCCACTCGGCTCCGGCCTCGACCGGCAGGTCTTCACGCAACGGGCTGACCAGGATGAACTCGCAGCCGCGCCGGCGCGCCGTTTCCATCGCGCCGCGCTCGACATGCTTGCTGATCGAGCCGCCGGCCACCATGGAGTTCTTCAGCGCCATGCCGCCGAACGCCAGCACGATGTCGGTCTCAGTCGCAATCTGCTCCCAGGTGACGTTGCGCTTGGTGATGTCCTCGTAGCCCGCCAAGATCTGCGGCAGCAGCACCGAGGACGCGCCGGAGGAATAGGTGTTCACCGAGCGCACATAGCCGCCCATCGCGATGTTGAGGAAGCGATGCACCTGGCTCTGCGCGTGGTGAAAGCGACCCGCGCTCGACCAGCCATAGGAGCCGCCGAACACGGCGCCGGGCCCGCGCGTGTCGCGGATGCGGCCGAGTTCGTCGCCGAGGAGGTCGAGCGCCTTCTCCCAGCTCACAGAGACGAATTCGTCGCGGCCGCGGCGATCGTCCGGGCCGGGACCTCGCTCGAGCCAGCCGCGGCGAATCGCCGGCTGGGCGATGCGCGCCTGGTGCCGCAGCGCGCCGGGGAAATTGTCGATGATGCCGTTCGGATCAGGATCGCCTGCATAGGCCCTGACCTCAAGGCCGGCTGCACTATTACGAGCCGAGAACACGCCCCAATGCGAGGTGTGCGGCTTGAAGCCGTCGGACAGGTCGAGGCCGGGGTCGGGGAAGCCAATCGTATCGTCCATCGTCTGATCCTTGCTCCGGTGCATGGTGGCAGTATACCGATCTACGTCCCGATGTCGTCGAGATCAGGGTTGACGGAAACGCTGGGCTCCCGCGCGCGACGCAGGCAGGTGGGGATCTGTGGCGGAACGATCGGCGACGGATCCGAGATGCTCGTGCGCTGCCAGTTCGAGCCGATGCTCTAAAGCCCGGGTGGGCGCACCAGCGCTCGAACCTGGGGCCCGCGGAACAAGAGCAAGCCACGGGCTAAGGACAATCAACGGCTTGCCGCGGTCGCCCCCAGGGCTTATCCGGCCGAAAATGGGCATCCGCCGCACGTTCCGGAAATTCTCGCTCCACAGCACGCAGGTATCCGTACTAACATGACAGCCAAGTCGTTGGTATCCGACCGCGGCTTGATATTTGTGGATGTACCACTCTCGAGGTCCCTCGTTGCATGCAAAAGAGCAACATCAAAGAACTTGAAAAGACGGCGCGTGCTTTGGCCGAGGGAGCTTCCGCCGAAACTCGAAATGCCATTGAGACCGTCATTCGAGAAGCCAGGAAGTACGAAACGGTAAGAGAATCCAACCCCGTCCGCTTACCGCTCTACTTGAAGCTATCGTTGTGTCTTGCTGCGTTGATTACCGCGTTGCTGCTGATAGTGATGCGGTGAAACGGGTCTGGCGTCTGCTATGGCGGATCGTTCATCATTCRCGCAGTACGCTTAACCGATGCAAAGGTCGACGGCTCCTTGACCGCGAACATCAGAGGCGGGAACGCAACGCGCAGATGGCGTTCAGGCGCTCAGTTCGCTTTTTGAGAAGTCGAGCCACGAACCCGGCCATTAAGATCGACCAAGCCACCCAACCGACTGAAAGCGTTTCCTCTAGCGAGAGCTTGCGACCAAAGAACCAGAGAGGGCGTAACACCATGAATGCAGAGGCGGCGAGCACAGCCGCAGAGCCAAACCCAACAAGTTCAGGAGTCGTCATAGCGTTCCCGATATGGAGTTCACTACATCTAGTTGTGCCAACCTAAGGCTTCGTTACTGGCTCGCCTTTAGCGGCTAATGTCCGCAACGGGTCATGAGCGTCGGTAGACGTGATGCTGGATTGCCGTCGGGTTTGCCTCTGAAAGCCGACATGACACGGGTTCAAGCGACCTTCGGCTAAGGGCCAAAAGCCGAAGTGCTCAGACAGGGCCAATCGCCGCTTCGCCGCACTGTTGGCCGTGGCTCGGGTGGCGATTGGTGCAGGTTTGGGTGATCTGCAAGGGAATGATTGCGTCTCGGCCGCGGCTTAATTGCACACTTCAGTTTGGGCCCCTCCAGGAGCGGCCTGGGCTCTACTATACGGGCGGTCTACGACCCGACAGCCGGGTCTTACCGGCCGACAGCCTGCAGCATTGCAGAGCATCTGACCAGAGGCGGACGGCTTTGCGGGCGCGGACTCGACCTTCTTCCGCTCCGTGTCTCGCGGCTTGGCGTCCTCGCGGGTCGCGACAGGCTTCTTGTCCTGCACCTTCTCGCACTCGTTGTCGTCGTTGACCCGATAGCCCGCGCGACAGGTGATCTTCACGCAGCTATCGCCATCAGCCCTGGAGCCGCGGTCGCAGACCAGCGGGCAGACGCGTCCTTGCTTGCCCTTGATCGCGTCGAGAGCGTCGAAGCTCGCCAGCTTGGTGTCGAACTTCGTCCCGGCATGCTTGTTGAACAGCGTCAGCGAGCGCTGCGCGGCGGCGTTCCATTCGCCGTCCGCTGCGCCCGTCAGACACCCGACGCGACGGAGTTCCGACTGCACCAGTTTGGCCGTCTCCTGCGGCGAGAGGCTGGGCGGCGATTGCGTTGGGGCAACTGCCGCGACCTTCTGCTCGCCGTCACGCTTTTCGGCCGCCTGCTTTGCTGCCTGCTCGGAAGCCGCCTTGTCGTTCGCGATCTTATCAGTGAGTGCCTTCTCGGCAGCCTGCTTGTCGGCCAGCGCCTTGGCCACGGCGGTCTCGGCATCCTTCCTGCGCTGCTCGGCTGCGGCGGCCTTTGCTTCCTCGACCTGCTTGGCCTTCTCCGCTGCAAGCCGCGCGTCCTCGGCGGCCTTGGCAACGGCGGCTGCCTTGTCCTGCTCGGCCTTCTTGGCGCGGTCCGCCGTAAGCCGCGCCTTCTCC
>NZ_JBFUES010000285.1:0-7702 GCF_056403875.1 Bradyrhizobium sp. P2_E8 | reverse complement strand
GCCGGGGTCCGACCCGCATCCTCCAGCACAGAACGATATCTTCGCCATGAACGCTGACGCGACACCTCACAAACTGCTCAAAGGCTCAACCGGCGACTGGGAGATGGTCATCGGCATGGAGATCCATGCCCAGGTGACGTCGAACTCGAAGCTGTTCTCGGGTGCCTCCACCACGTTCGGCGGCGAGCCGAACAGCCACGTGTCGCTGGTGGACGCCGCGATGCCGGGCATGCTGCCCGTGATCAACGAGGAATGCGTCAGGCAGGCTGTCCGGACCGGGCTCGGTCTCAACGCAAAGATCAATCTGCGCTCGGTGTTCGACCGCAAGAACTATTTCTATCCGGACTCGCCGCAGGGCTACCAGATCAGCCAGTACAAGTCGCCGATCGTCGGCGAGGGCGAGGTCGTCGTCGAGCTGGACGGCGGCAAGACGGCCACCATCGGTATCGAGCGGCTGCATCTGGAACAGGATGCAGGCAAGCTGCTGCATGACCAGTCGCCGACCATGTCCTTTGTCGATCTCAACCGCTGCGGCGTGGCGCTGATGGAGATCGTCTCCAAGCCCGACATCCGCGATGCCGAGCAGGCCAAGGCCTATGTGACCAAGCTGCGCTCGATCCTGCGCTATCTCGGCACCTGTGACGGCGACATGGAGAAGGGATCCTTGCGCGCCGACGTCAACGTCTCCGTGCGCAAGCCGGGCGCGCCGCTCGGCACCCGCTGCGAGATCAAGAACATGAACTCGATCAACTTCATCGGCCAGGCGATCGAGTACGAGGCGCGGCGCCAGATCGAGATCCTCGAGGACGGCGGGCAGATCGACCAGGAAACGCGGCTCTACGACCCCAACAAGGGCGAGACGCGCTCGATGCGGTCGAAGGAAGAGGCGCATGACTACCGCTACTTCCCCGATCCCGATCTGTTGCCGCTGGAGTTCTCGCAAGACCTCGTCGACGAGCTGAAGGCGAAGCTGCCCGAGCTGCCGGACCAGAAGAAGACGCGCTTCGTCGCCGATTTCGGCCTGTCGGCCTACGACGCGAGCGTGCTGGTCGCCGAGCGCGAGAGCGCGGTGTTCTACGAGACCGTGCTCGACAAGCTCGGCAACCGCGCCCGCGACGGCAAGATGGCGGCGAACTGGGTGATCAACGAGCTGTTTGGCCGTCTCAACAAGGAAGGCCGGGATATTACGGGCGCTCCCGTCAGCGCCGAGCAGCTCTCAGGGATCATCGACCTGATCGGCGAGGGCACGATCTCCGGCAAGATCGCCAAGGATCTGTTCGAGATCGTCTGGCAGGAAGGCGGCGATCCCCGCGCGCTGGTGGAAAGCCGCGRCATGAAGCAGGTCACCGACCTCTCGGCGATCGAGAAGGTGGTCGACGACATCATCGCGGCCAATCCCGACAAGGCCGCGCAGGTCAAGGACAAGCCGCAGTCGCTCGGCTGGTTCGTCGGCCAGGTGATGAAGGCATCCGGCGGCAAGGCCAACCCGCAAAGCGTCAACGAGCTGCTCAAGTCCAAGCTCGGCGTCTAGCCTCACGCGTTCGGACGAGGTGACGGACACGCTTCGTCACCTCGCCTTCGGTTCGCGATGCGACGCTCTCGCGCGTCCTCGGCGGCAAACTTCATCCCGATCGATAGCTCCGCGGCGTCCGAATCGCCGTCACGCGATTCGCGCAAAACGGCGGCTTGCACACGCTCCGACGAGCGCTCGCGCCGTTAAGCATGAAAATATTTTCGTTGCCAAAATCTCCGACTCAGAGTCCGCGAAACGCCTTCGCGAGGCGATCCCGTGCGTTGCGACACGCGTCGTCGCGCCGGTCATGCGCAATGCGTGAGTGCAGGAAAATACTTTCTGCATAGTGTTTTCTTGCAATCATTACTCTCGCAAACACCGATGATGCGCCCACTCTCCGCGATCGCACGAACGCGTCATGCAGTGTGCTTGCGTCGCGCTGGCCAAGCGCACGCGCCTTGCTGCGTCAACACTTCTTTAAGCGAGAAGCTGTTTTTTTCGTCGTGTTGGTGTATTCGGGATGAGTGTGCATCTCGATCCCCGAGTGCACGCAGCGATTAAAGCCATCTCACACATCGGAGGGCAACATGGCCAAGAAAGCGAAGAAGGCGAAGAAGGCGAAGAGCGCAGTGAAGAAGACTGCGAAGAAGACCCGCAAGGTCGCGAAGAAGAAGAAGTAACTTCGACTTCTGAAGTTGCCGGCTGCTAGACAGCCGGCACGTCATCAGCGCCTCCCAGAGGTTCTGGTCGACGATAGAGGGTGTCGGCGAGACATCAGGTCAACGGTCGGATCGTTCTCTTCACGGTCCGGCAGAAGAAACGAGTTTTCTTCGTTCGGTGCGGGGCTGATTCTTTCGGTTCTGCAATTTCACGAGTGGCCTCACGGTCAAAGTGGAATCTGGTCCTGACGTGTTCGCCGACGCCCTCGTTCTCCTGAGGCCGGGGTATTGCCGGCATTCCTTTTCCCGACATTGCCGATCTGATCGCGACGTGGCCGCGCTGCCGCTGTGCATTGCCTTGGACAGGCGAGGGCCGCGGTCTTGTCGTTGCGCGGCGTCCGTGCGCCGTTTCCCGATTTGCGGACCCATCGCCCGGTTCCGACCGGCGATCCAGGACGTCGCGGCTCTTGATAGATGACTGGCGTCTGCGGAGTACCGGGTCTCCCGCCAGCCGTTGGCTGAAGCTTCAGCGTCCCAGGACCGCAAGCCCCGGCGTGGCCGGGTCGCGGGTGACGACAAGGAGTGGCGGAATGTACGCCGCAGCGCCCCGCCACCGCGCGCGATGGTTATCGTTGTCCGAAAATCTCAAGGTAAACCGAATCTGACGAATTGCAGAAGTGACTGCAAAACGGAGGCTTTTTGCATTCTCCATGCGGGCGCCGGCGGCCCGTGTTTACGTCTGCTTCATCGYGATACTTAAACTGCCATTCAAATTTGCCCGCCATCATCGCCTCCAACAAGCCGGCAAACGGCATGGGGAGAGTTGAACGGCGCATGATCCCAGAAGGGATCACGCAAATCAGAGTTGGACGGGAGCCGCGCTCGGGGGAACGAGGCGGCATAAGAAAACAGGGGATGCGTTATGTTTCAGGGTACTTTCGATCTGGAGACCGCGACGCCGATCGACGCGAGCGCGCTGTCGGACGTGCTGTTCGAGCGCGGGATCTATTGGGCGAGCGGCCGCGCCGGCCTCGTCGATCTCGTCGCCGCGCACAAATGGTTCAACCTCGCCGCCCTGAAGGGCCGCAAGGACGCCGTGGCGCTGCGCCAGGAAGTCGCCGGGCAGATGTCGGACGCCGAGATTTCGGCCGCGCAGCGCGAGGCGAGGGCGTGGGTTTCCACCCACTGACCGGTTTGCTCCGCCGTAGGGAGCCGAACTGGCCGATTGGCGCGATGAGCGCCAAGGGCGCCCTCACGATGAGATATGGACGGCAAACGAGGCCGGCGCTTCGCCGGCGCAATGCCGGCGCCACATTTCGTTGAAGGCGCTTTCGATGTGTCGGGTCATGCCGACGGTATCGAAGAGAGGCCAAGAGGCCCGATGCGCCGCCAGCTTGCTCTTGAGGGCGGTTCGAAGTTCAGCATCGTGAGCGATGCGAAGCGCCAGAACCTCATATTCGTCCAGCGATCGCGTCACCAGCTCGGGAAGGCCGACAGCGTTCAGGAGACTGGCTGCAACGCGTCCAGCAAAGGCGGTGCCGAGGCAGGTCAGGACCGGCAAGCCGGCCCAGAGGGCGTCGCTGGCCGTGGTATGGGCGTTGTAGGGCAACGTGTCGAGGAAGAGATCGGCGAGCCGGTGGCGCGCCAAGTGTTCGTAGGCGGGGACGGGTGGGGCGAACACGATCCTCTCGGCAGCGACGCCGCGCGCAACGGCTTCACGCCTCAGATTCTCCCTGGCGGTGGGGTCCCCATCGAGCAGCCACAGGACGCTGCCCGCGGTCCTGGTCAGCAGCCTCATCCAGACATCGAACAGCACGGGCGTGATCTTGGACGCTCTGTTGAACGCGCAGTAGACGAATGCGTCTTCCGGCAGACCGACCTCGCTCCGGGTCGGACCATTTGGCAGGAGCGGTCGCCTCGCGTCGGTCGCCTGATAGCTGTCGGGGAGATAAACCACCTTCTCGGCGTAATACTTCTGCTCTGCTTCAGGGATGACGATCCTGTCGGCAATGACGTAGTCGATATATGAGGCGCCCATCGTGCCGGGAAAGCCGAGATAGCTGACCTGGAGGGGAGCCGCACGGCACGCAAGGATTTTCGGCCGCGCACCGGTGGTGAAGCCTCCCAGGTCGACAAGAACATCAATGTCGAGCTGGCGTATCAGCTTGACCACGTCCTCGTCGGCAAGATCGCGGACATCTTCAAAGCGTTCGAACGCCGCCTGCAGGCGATTGCGCATTTCGCTGCGGTCATCCGGTCCGTAGGAGATGGCGCTGACCTCGAAGCGCTCACGGTCGTGCTCCTCGAAAACTCCGGCCATCAAATTCGCGGTGGCGTGATTGCGATAATCGGCAGACAGATACGCGACCCGCAGCCGGGAAACCGGTGACGGCGCTCTGGGGATCGCGGCACCTCGTTCCGAAGCGACCTTGGCGACAAATGTCTTCGCACAGGTCAATTGATGTGCGGGAGACGACGAGGCATGAAAGAAGGTGAGAGGGTCGACCGCCACGCCGGATTCGACGGCCTCGTCCAGAGCGGCCTGTTCAACTTCGAAACTGCGCCAGTCGGCACGCTGCCGCCTGGAACCAACGAGCTTGCTCAATGCGAACGGGAACGCCTTGTCCAGCGCGACCGTTCTTTCGAGCGCTCCGATCGCTTCGTCGTGCCGACCCATCTGGGTAAGGACTTCAGACAAGAGGAAATGGTTCTGTGGATTCGACGGTCCGAGCTCGACGGCCCTTTGGTAGCTGTCATGCGCTTCGTCGAGGCGATCGAGCTGGTGAAGCGCACTACCTCGGTTTGCGAACGCTGCGCTCGACGGCGCGATCGCAATGGCGCGATCAAATTCCGCGATGGCATCGTGAAGCTCCTTCCGTGCCATCAGGATCGCACCGCGATTGAGATGCGCACCGGCGAAGTTCGGCGCCAGGGCAATCGCTTTCGCAAGCCAGTCGAGTGCATCGTCTGTCTTGTCCAATGCACGCAGCACGTTGGCATAGTTGAAGAGGACGTCGGGATTGCCGGGATCGACGCGGACAGCTTTCTTGAGCAATGGCTCGGCATCCGCGAAATTGCCGCGCTGTGCGTGCAACAGCCCAAGCATGTGGAGCGCGACGGGGTGCGTCCTGCTTCCCTTCAGGATCGCCGTGTAGGCCCGCTCCGCTTCCGACACGTTGCCCGCACGGTGCGCCGCAATTGCCTGGTCCAGAACAGTCGACGGAYGGAGTGAGGAGGGGGCCGAAGCTCCCTTGTTGCGGCCGTGCTGCGACATGTGATTGGGTTTTCTGGACCCCGATGACGGGGCTGTGCTCTGGCGAAATGGTGCAAAAACTCTAGCCGCCTTCGCCGGAGAGAACAACGGCCGCGCCGCCGCGCTTCGAGGCACGAAACTATCGCGCTCGGGCCGAGATTTCACGCATGACAATATCGATGCCGGCCAACCGGCGCGATGGCTGCCCGCTATGCGGGCGTGATGACGGCCGGCCGGCCCGGGACGTCAGCCAGTCCCGCCCGTCCTTCTTTCATCACGGCCAGAGCTTTCATGTGCAAAGAAACCCGCTCGTCCCAATTCTGCCGCTTGCAGCCCGCCGCCGTGTCGGGCATACCCGGCGCGTTGGAGACGTGGCCGAGTGGCTGAAGGCGGCGGTTTGCTAAACCGTTATAGGCTTGTAAAGGCCTATCGAGGGTTCGAATCCCTCCGTCTCCGCCAGATGCATCCAATTGAAATATCTTACATTTTTCGCGGATTGGCCGCGCGCTCGGTTGCCCGGATGGGCTGAAGGGCGGAGCATCCCCGGCCTTGCCATCCCGCATGGTCCGCGGCGGTTGGTTGGCAGCTCGGCGAATCGCCGTAAGGGAGGCCCGGAACCGTCAAATCCGGCTCTGCCGAGGTCCTCCCGGCCCAATGGACCATATCCCCTGCACCTTGCCCGAGAAAACATGGCGTCCGGCGTATGTTCAACCGAGCCGGCGTGAGGTACTTCACCGGTCTTTCGCTCGATTGGGCGGATATGGGCATGGTTTGGGTGCTGAGCGCGACGTCGATCCGTGGACGTAGTGGGACGCCGTGCGAGAGGTCTGTTCCCGTCGATGAAGAACATTGCAGCAATCTTCAATGAGGCGCTCTCGGCCCTCAATGCGCGCGATCTCAAGAAGGCCGAAGAGGGCTTCAGGCGGGTCATCAAGTCCGAGCCGTCGCATGTGCCTGCGCTCAACCTGCTGACCATCGTTCTCGTGAACACGAACCGGTTCGCCGAGGCCRAGCCATTCATCGCGCGCGCGGTCAAGCTCAATCAGGGATCGGATGTTTCCTTCTACAATTACGGGCTGATCGCGAAGCAGCTCGGCAAGCCCGCACTCGCGCACGAGCAATTCACCAGGGCCTTGCGGCTCAATCCAAATGTGCGCGAGAGCTGGAACAACCGCGGCGTAGCCTGCAACGATCTCGGCCAATACGAAGCTGCCATATCCGACTTCGACAGATCGATTGCCCTCGATCCGAACTACGCCGACGCTCATGCGAACAAGGGCAAGTCGCTGCTCGAACTCGGGCGCCACGCCGAGGCGTTGGCCGCCTATGAGCKGGTGCTCTCCGTCAGGCCCGAACTGGCGGAAGCCTGGCTCGGCCGCGGCACGGCGCTGGCTCGTGGCGGGCGCCGCGACGAGGCTCTTGCCGCCTACGACAGGGCACTCTCCATCAGGGGCGATCTGGCGGAGGGCTGGATCGGCAGGGGCAATGTCCTGTACGAGCTCAGGCGCTACGCGGATGCCGACGCGTCCTACGACCGCGCACTCGGCATCGCCCCTGAATCGGCGGCCGCCTGGCTTGGCCGGGGCAACGTCAACGCGGATCTCAAGCGCTATGACGAAGCGCTCACGGCCTACGGCAAAGCCCTCGCGATCAAGCCGGATTCGATCCAAGCCGTGGTTGGCCGCGGCAACGTCTTCACGGCCATCAAGCGCCACGACGATGCCCTCGCGCTCTACGACGCGGTGCTCTCGAGCAAAGCGAATTCGGCCGAAGCCTGGCTCGGCCGGGGCAATGTCTTCCTCGATCTGCGGCGTCACGATGATGCGCTCGCCGCCTACGACAAGGCGCTCTCCATCGCGCCGGACCGGGCGGAAGCCTGGCTGGGCCGAGGCAATGTTTTCGCCGACGTCAAGCGCTACGGGGAGGCGCTCGACGGCTACGACAAGGCGCTGTCCATCAGGTCCGACCTGGCGGAGGCCTGGTTCGGGCGAGGGAACATCTTCGCCGACCTTCGTCGCCACGACGACGCGTTCGCAGCCTTCGACAGGGCGTTCTCGCTCAATCGCGACCTGCCCGGGGTGGAAGGCGCGAGGCTCTATTCGAAGCTGAATTGCTGCGACTGGACAGAGATAGAGGCTGAAAGAACGCGCTTGATCGCATCCATTCGTGCGGGCGAGGGGGGCTGTCAGCCGTTTGCGCTGCTCTCGATTGCGGCATCGGCCGAGGACCAGCGACGAAGCGCCGATTTCTGGATCGAAAGGATGCTTGGTCTTGCCG
>NZ_JBFUES010000284.1:0-7740 GCF_056403875.1 Bradyrhizobium sp. P2_E8 | reverse complement strand
CGATCGGGGAATCACTTTCCCGATACCATCTCCTCGACCTCGCGCAGCTGCTCCTTGCCAAAAAACATCTCGTTGCCGACGAAGAAGGTCGGCGAGCCGAACGCGCCGCGCGCGACCGCCTCCTCGGTGTTCTTGATCAGCTTGCCCTTCACCTCGGGCTCCTGGGCGCGCGCGAACAGCTTTTGCGCATCGAGGCCGGAGGACGCCAGTGCCTTCGCCGCGATTTCAGGGTCGTCCATCTTCTTCGGCTCGCGCCACATGTGGTGGAAGGCGGCCTCGACATATGTCTCGAACACGCCCTCGAGCTGCGCCGCGATCGCGGTGCGCATCAGGTTCAGCGTGTTGACGGGGAAGTGCGGGTTGAAGACGTAAGGCTGGATCTTGAATCGCTTGATGAAGCGTTCGGTCTCGACCGCCTGGAATTCGCGCTTGTTCTTGACGCCGGCGAGCGTCTCGGCCGGCGACCTGTTGTTGGTCGACTTGAAGATGCCGCCGAGCAGGATCGGCACATATTCGAATTTGACGCCGATGCGCTGCTCGATCGCCGGGATCGCCAGGTGGCTGAGATAGGCGTTCGGGCTGCCGAAATCGAACAGGAACTGCGGGGCGGTGCGGGTCAAATCGTTCTCCCTGACCTGACTTTTGATCTGGCTTTTCATCCATTGTGGCGCAGCGCGCGCCACGGGTCCACCGTTTAATGATGGTCATAATACCTTGATGATCCGGTCAGATCAGACGACGGATCGCCCGCTGGCGCCACACCAGGAGGTAATAGCCCATCTGCAAAATGAACATGGCGCAGAACACGATCGGATAGGCGGCCCATACGCCCTTCAGGCCAATCGTGCGGCTCAGGATGACCGCAGCCGGCAGCTCGATCGCGAGAATCGCGAAGATCGAGAGCAGCATCGGCGTCAGCGCCACGCCGGCGGCGCGCATGGCTCCGGAAAACACCGTTGCCAGGCCGAACGGCACCGAGCTCCACAAGGCGATGGTGAGCAACTCCTTCGCCAGATCGAGCACGGCGCCGTCGGTGATGAAGATGCCGAGCACGGCGCGTGGTGCGAGATAGATCAGCGCCACGAGGCCGCCGGTCAGGACGAGGTTGAACGCGAGACCGGTACGCACGATGCCGTCGAGCCGGGCCCTGTCGCCGCCGCCGACGGCCTGCGCGCCGAGGATCGAGACCGCGACGAGATCGACATCGCCGTGAACTGCGTATAGCCCATCACCTGGTTGACGGCGCCATAGGCGGCGGTGGCGTCGGAGCCAAAGCCGTTGACGAGCCCGAGCAGCACGAGCTCCGCGATCGCCATCACCACCATGCCGATCGCGCTCGGCAGTCCGATGCCGAGAATCTTGCCGAGCACGGATCCGTTGAGCCGCAGATGACGCAGCAGCGCGGCATCAGGAGCAAGCGCATGCTGCTTTCGCCGCAGATAGGCGGCCAGCGCAATCAGCGTTAGCGCGTTGGCGATCGCGGCCGCCCATGCCGGGCTCGCGATGCCGGCCGCCGGCAATCCGAACGCGCCGCGGATCAGCATCGGCGTCAGGATCAGGCCGATCGCGGTCGACAACGCCAGCGCCAGCAGAGGCGTGAGCCCATCGCCGACACCGCGGATCATCGCCGTCATCAGCAGGAAGACGAAGCCGAGCGGCATCGTCAGCAGCATGATGCGCGCATAAGCGCTGGCCTGGTCGAGAATGTCCGCGGGCGTCGCGAGCGCCATCATCAATGGCCGGCTGAACAGGCCGCCAACCAGTGCAATCGAGATCGAGAGCAGCAGGCCGACCGCGAGCGTCGCGCCGACAACGATTTTGATCCGGCCATGTTCACCGGCGCCGAACGCCTGCCCGATCAGCACGGTGGCGCCGGTGCTCAGGCCCATGACGAAGGCGAACAGGAAGAACATCACCGGGAAGAACGCCGAGACCGCCGCGAGTGCGTCGACGCCGATCATCTGGCCGAGATAGACGTTGCTGACGGTGCCGAACAACGATTGCAGTGCGTTGCTCAGCATCAGGGGCGCGAGGAAGCGCAGGAATGTCGTCCAAAGCGGCGTGGCGGCGGACATGGATTGGCCTTTCATCAGGGCGTGCGAAGCCGTTGCCGCGCGAGGCGCGGCTTCGGCCGTCGATGGGGTTGAGAGAAAGCGCCGCGCGGTTTACGCGCGGTCGCTGTAGGCGAGCTTGACGATGTGGTCGCGGATATCAGTCGGCCAGTCCGCGATCAGCCCGGTGAAGCGCCGCCGGTCATCCGCGAACAATGCCCGTGAGGCTTCCTCGAACTGCGGCAGGTTGCCCGCCATGGTCGACATGAAGTGATAGGCCGCATCGCGCGCCTGCCGCTCGCGGTCCTTGTCGCCGCTGGCACGCCTTGCCTCGTCGACGAGTTTGCGCAGCGCGACCGAGGCGCCGCCCGGCTGCGCGTTGAGCCACTCCCAGTGCCGCGGAAGCAGCGTCACCTCGCGCGCGACCACGCCGAGCTTCGGCCGGCCGCGCCCGCGCGGCTCGGCCGGCGGTGCGGTCTCCTCCACCGGGGGCGGGACGAGCTTCGTCACCCGCGCCAGCACCTCGCGGTCCCCGCCGCGCAGATCGAAGTCGATCGATCGGCCCGTCGAGTCCTCGAAGATAATGATGGGCTCGTCCGGCGGCGGCGCGATCCGCTTGACGACCAGCGCGACCTCTCCTGCCGGCCCGGACGCCAGGCGGCGCTGGCCCTGGAAAGCTGTGAAAGTTCTTTGCATTGGAATCATTGCCATAATTGGTGACGTTGGCCTTTTAATACCCGGGTAAATTACCCACGTCAATATACCCGGGTGAAAATATCCGTCCGGATGGCTCGACATTGCGTTCCCGGGCTGGCACGAACGCGGCCAACCGACCACGCCTAGCCTGGGGACCCCACCGATGCTGACCGTCCATCACCTCAACAACTCCCGCTCGCAGCGCGTGCTGTGGCTGCTCGAGGAGTTGGGCGTGCCTTACGAGATCGTGCGCTATCAGCGCCAGCCGGACATGCGCGCGCCGAAGGAGCTGCGCGCCATCCATCCGCTCGGCAAGTCGCCCGTCATCACCGACAACGGCAACACCATCGCGGAATCCGGTGCGATCATCGAATATCTCATCGCCACCTACGGCAACGGCCGGCTGATCCCGCCGCCGAACACGCCCGAGCGCCTGCGCTTCACCTACTGGCTGCACTACGCGGAAGGCTCGGCGATGCAGCCACTGCTGCTGAAGCTGCTGTTCACGCTGATGCCGAAGCGTGCGCCGGCGCTGCTTCGTCCGCTGGTGCGCAAGGTCTCGAACCAGGCGCTCACCGCGCTGGTCAATCCGCAGCTCAAGCAGCACATGGATTACTGGGAAGGCGAGCTTGCCAAGAGCGAGTGGTTCGCCGGCAACGAGTTCACCGCAGCCGACATCCAGATGAGCTTCCCGCTCGAAGCCGCGCAAGCGCGCGGCGGGCTGGAGCAGGGCCATCCCAAGGCGATGGCATTTCTGGAGCGCATCCATGCGCGGCCGGCCTACGCCAGGGCGCTGGAAAAAGGCGGGCCGTACCAGGTGGGGCGGTAAGCCACTCTGCCGTCATTCCGGGGCGGTGCGCAGCACCGAACCCGGAATCTCGCGCCACAATCTCGAGATCCCCAGGTGCGCAATTGCGCACCATAGTTCGGCTCCTCGAGCCGCCCCGGCATGACGCCGAGCAGTCAGTCCGCGTGCAGCACGCGACCGCGCGTCTCCGGCAGCGCAAACGCGGCGATGAAGAACAGCGCGTAGGCCACCACCGCAAACATCGCGATCGCGTTCGCAAGCGACGTCGTCGCCGACAGCGCACCGACGAGGAACGGAAACAGCGCGCCGATGCCGCGGCCGAAATTGTAGCAGAAGCCCTGGCCGGAGCCGCGCAGCCGCGTCGGATAGAGCTCGGTGAGAAACGCGCCGATGCCGGAGAAATAGCCGGAGGCGAAGAAGCCGAGCGGGAAACCGAGCACCCACAGGATCTCGTTGGTCAGCGGCAGCTGCGTGTAGAGCAGCACCACGGCCATCGCGCCGATCGAGAAGATCAGGAACAGATTGCGCCTGCCGATGCGGTCCGCGAGCCAGGCGCCGACGAGGTAGCCGATGAAGGAGCCGATGATCAGCGTCGAGAGATAGCCGGTCGAGCCGACGATCGACAGGTGCCGCTCCTTGGTCAGGAACTGCGGCACCCAGAAGGTGACGGCGTAGTAGCCGCCCTGGCAACCCGTCGCCATCAGCGAGGCCAGGATCGTGGTCTTCAGGATCGGGCCGGAGAAGATTTCCCAGAGCGCCGGGCGATCGCCACTCGCGGCCTGCTTGGCGCGGGCCTCGGCGGCGATCTCGGGTTCGGTGACGGAGCGGCGGATGTAGAACACCAGCAGCGCCGGCAGCGCGCCGATCACGAACATCCAGCGCCATGCC
Organism: Bradyrhizobium sp. P2_E8; assembly: GCF_056403875.1. Lineage (NCBI taxonomy): Bacteria > Pseudomonadati > Pseudomonadota > Alphaproteobacteria > Hyphomicrobiales > Nitrobacteraceae > Bradyrhizobium > Bradyrhizobium sp. P2_E8. The sequence goes on along the minus strand of NZ_JBFUES010000284.1, from coordinate 3,297 downwards.
GTCTCGGCCGGCAAGACCGAGAACAGGATCGCCTGCGACAGCACGGCGAGACCCCAGCCGACCGCCCAGCCCGATTGCACCGAGCCGACCGCGCGCCCGCGATATTGCGGCCGGATCGCCTCGCCCATCAGCACGGCGCCCGCCGCCCACTCGCCGCCGAAGCCGAGGCCGAGCACGGCGCGTGCAATCAGGAGCTGGTCGAAATTCTGCACGACGGCGCAGACCAGCGAGAAGAACGAGAACCAGATGATGGTGATCTGGAGCGTCCTGACCCGTCCGATATGGTCGGAGAGGTAGCCGCCAAGCCAGCCGCCGATCGCAGAGGCCAGCAGCGTCACCGTGCCGGCGAGACCTGCCGAGGCCGCGTCGACCTTCCACAGCGCGATGATGGTGCCGATCACCAGCGGATAGATCATGAAGTCCATGCCGTCGAGCGCCCAGCCCGCCGCGCAGGCCCAGAACGTCCGCCGCTCCGGCGCGTTCATGTCGCGATAGAAGGCGAGAAGGCTGGTATCCTCGATCTCGGCGCGTTCGATGCGCTGGTTCGGATCAGCTGTGGTCATGTGCGTTTCCCCGGCAGTTTCTGAAGCTGCGCGGTGGTAGCACGCGTGGCAGCGGGCGCAAGGTCTCGAACCAGGCGCTGACCGCGCTGGTCAATCCACAGCTCAAGCAGCACATGGATTACTGGGAAGGCCGCTTGCGAAGAGCGAGTGGTTCGCCGGCAACGAGTTCACCGCGGCCGACATCCAGATGAGCTTCCCGCTCGAAGCCGCGCAAGGGCGGGCTGGAGCAGGGCCATCGCAAGGCGATGGCGTTCCTCAAGCGCATCCACGCGCGTCCCGCCTATCAAGGCGCCCTGAAAAAGGGCGGGCCGTACGAGCTGGCGCGGTAGACCGTCATTCCGGRACACGCGAAGCGTGAACCCGGAATCCCGAGTTCTTGGGTTCGATGCTGCGCATCGCCCCGGAATGACGGCCTAGTTCACGGCCGCGATCACCTCCTTGATCAACCGCGCCACGCCGCGGATGTCGCCGCTCGGATCGACGGAATCGCCGAGGCGGACGACGACCATACGCTGCGAGGGGATGATGAAGACGCGCTGGCCGAGATCGCCTGACGCAAAGAAGGCATCGCGTGGAATGCCCGCCTGCACGCGGCCTTTTGCGTGCGGGTGCTCGCTGCGGTTGGTCCAGAAGCCGGCTGCGTAATCCGTGTCGAGCGTGGCGGCCGCGCAAGAATCCACCCAGTCCTCGTGCAAAATGCGCTTTCCGCCGACCACGCCGTCGTTGAGATAGAGCAGGCCGAAACGCGCCCAGTCGCGCGCRCTCGCCAGCATGTAGGTCGTGCCTTGAATGGTGCCGGTGCCGTCGAGCTCCAGCGTGACGTGACGCATGCCGAGCGGGTTGAACAATTCGCGCCAGGCAAAGGCCAGGCTTTGCTCGGGCCCGCCGGTGCCGTCGCGCACGATGCGCGCCAGGATCTGCGTGGTCCCGCTCGAATAGCGCCAGCGCTGGCCGACGGGTGCCACGAGGGCTGCCTGCACAGCGAATCCCGCCATGTCGTCGGGCAGATACATCATCCGGCTCGACGGATCGAAGCCGCTGTTGGTCTCATCGAGGTCGAGTCYCGTCGTCATCCGCATGAGATGCTCGACCTCGATCTCGCGACGCGGATCGGACGGGTTGCGCCATTCCGGCACCGGCGCCGGATRGGACGGGCTCAAAAGGCCATGCTGGGTCATGGTGCCGATCAGCGCGTTGATCACGGATTTCGTCATGGAGAAGCCGAGCAGCGGGGTATCGACGCCGATGCCGGGTGCATAGCGTTCGGCGATCACGCGGCCGTCGCGCACCACGACAATCGCCTTGGTGCGCCGGAACGGCGGGCTGGCCGGCTCCTCGAAGGCATGATCGAGCGCCGCCTTCAACGCGGGATCGCCAGGCGCGACCACGGCATCGTCGGCGATGTCGGGCAGCAGCGGTGGCGCCTTCGGCGTCTTCGCCGCGACGAGGTCGATTTTCGGCAGATAGGGCGTGGTCGTCCCATGCTGCAGCACGCAACCAAAGCCGTCGCGAAAGATCGCGTGGCTGCGAAAGCCTCCGAGCACGGTGACGTCGGCCGCCTTCGCTGCGTGATCGAGATCAAGCCGCATCAGCGGGCGCAGGCGGCGTATGCCGTCGCGCTCGGTCGTCTCCGCGAACACGGCCTGCGGGTCGAGGCCGGAGACGAAGGTCTTGCTGCAAACGTTGTGCGCGACGAAGCCGGTCGCGACCCGGATCGCGTCGCCCGGCCGGTAGATGAAGCTGAGCGCGACGGCTGTCAGCAGCGCCAGCGCAACGAGCGCGGCGGAGATACGAAAGAAAAGTTTCATGGAAGCTCGTCGTGAAATCGGAGGCTGCGTCGATATCACGCCGTAGCCTGTCTCAAAAGCTCAGCGCCCGGCTCAGGTTGCTATTGTCCCGCCGCCTCCGCGCCGCGCGTGCGCGGATCGGGTGCGCCGAGGGGGCCGTTCGATGTCACCGCGATCGAATTGGCGGAGGTCTGTCCCATCGGCTCGACGATGAGATGGTCCATCGCCTTCAGCGCGAACAGGACATCCTCAGGAAAACCGCGCTCGACGCGTACCTCGTCCGGCAGCCATTGATGGTGCAGCCGCGGTGCGGCAACGGCGGCGGCCACATCCATTTTGTAATCGAGCACATTCACGATCACCTGGAGCACGGTGGAGATGATCCGGCTGCCGCCGGGCGAGCCCGTCACCAGCACAGGCTTGCCGTCCTTCAGCACGATGGTCGGCGACATCGACGACAGCGGCCGCTTGCCGGGCCCAGGCAAATTGGCCTCGAAGCCGACGAGGCCATAGGCGTTGGAAGCGCCGACCGCCGCGGTGAAATCATCGAGCTCGTTGTTGAGCAGCACGCCGGTGCCATCAGCGACGAGGCCGACGCCATAGCTGAAGTTCAGCGTATAAGTGTTGCTGACGGCGTTGCCGCGGCTATCGACGACGGAGAAATGCGTGGTGTTGCTGCCCTCGCGCGGTGAGGTGGCGGCAGACACGAGCTCCTTCGACGGCGTGGCGCGATCGGCGGAGATACCGGCGCGCAGCTTGGCGGCGTAGTCCTTTGCCGTGAGGGTCTCGATCGGTGCGTTGACGAAGGCGGGATCGCCGAGATAGCGCGCGCGGTCCGCATAGGCGCGCTTCATGGCCTCGATCAGGAGATGCAGCGACGCCGGCGAGCCCTGCTTCAACTCCGCGAGCTGAAAGCCTTCGAGGATGTTGAGCGTCTCCACCAGCAC
>NZ_JBFUES010000283.1:0-7742 GCF_056403875.1 Bradyrhizobium sp. P2_E8 | reverse complement strand
GCATCGGCATAGACCGCGCCCTTCAGACCCACTTCCTTCGGCAGGAACCAGAACGGCATCTGCAATTCGAACGAAGCGCCCCAATACTTGGTGCCGCCGAGCGCGTCCTGCGTACCGAAAGGATTCAGATCGCGCGGGCCGATGCCGTTCGGAGAGAAGCCGCGGACGAGGTTCGGACCCATCTGGAACTGGTCGAGCATCCGCAGATCTTTGTCGAGCTTGGTCAGAACACCACCCTGGAGATGGACGAGGCCGACGATATCAGACACCAGCGGGGCGTAGTACTTTCCGTCCGCCGCGGTCTTCAGGTAGGACACGTCGCCGCCGACGCCGGCGAAATCCTGCCGGAAGTCGATGAGCAGGCCGTCGGTGGGGTTCTTGTTGTTGTCCAGCGTGTTGTAGGTCAGCGTATAGCCGAGCGCCGAGGTCAGGGTCTTGCCGTTGGCAAGCTCCTTGCGCACCGGCAACGAGGCTTCGCCGTCGTTGTAACAGCCCAGGCCGTTGGTCGAGGCAAGGCTGATGCCGTTGGCGGCCGCATAGGCCGGGCTCGGGTTGAAGGCCGCCGAAGTCGGATCGTTGTTACAGTTCGCCAGGTAGGACGGCAGCGTGATTTCCTGCCGATAGATCGAATAGCGCAGCTGGAGCGACAGATCTTCGCGCAAGGAGAAGCCGAGACGCGGCGAGAAGCCGAGCGTCTTGGTGCCGTAGGAGATGTAGCTGTTGGACAGCTGCTGGCGTTGATAGAGGTCGAGGCCGAGCGCGACGCGGTAGTCGAGCAGATACGGTTCGACGAACGACAGCGAATAGCCGCGCGMGTACTGGCCATAGGTCACCGACGCCTTGGCGAACAGGCCGCGGCCGAGCAGGTTGCGTTCGGAGATCGAGACTTCGGCGAGCGCGCCGTCGGTCGTGGAGTAACCGCCCGAGACCGAGAAGTCGCCGGTCGATTTTTCTTCCATGTCGACGACCAGGATGACGCGGTCGCTGGACGAGCCGGGCTCCGTCGTGATCTTCACGGTCTTGAAATAGTCGAGGTTCTTCAGGCGCCGCTCGGCACGATCGACCAGCGCGCGGTTGTAGGCATCACCCTCGGAGATGTCGAACTCGCGACGGATCACGTAGTCGCGCGTGCGGGTGTTGCCGCGCAGGTTGATGCGCTCGATATAGGTGCGCGGGCCCTCGTCGATGTTGAACACGACCGAGACGGTGTGCGCCTCGAAATTGCGGTCGCCGCCGGGACGGACCACGGCGAAGGCGTAGCCGCGGCGCGAGGCCTCGATCTGCATGTCCTCGACCGACTTCTCGACCGATTCGACGTTGTAGAGCGAGCCGACATTGACGCGCGAAAAGGAGCGCATCGAGCTCGGGTCGAAGTTCGGGATGCTGGAACGGAAGTCGAGCGCACCGACGCGGTATTGGGAGCCTTCCTCGATCTTGAAGGTGACGTTGAAGCCCTTCTTCTCCGGATCGTATTCGGTGAGCGCAGCCACGACCTGGACGTCGGCGAAGCCGTTCTTGAGGTAGAAACGACGGATCAGGTCGCGGTCGGCCTCGACGCGGTCGGGATCGTAGATGTCGCCGCTGCCAAGGAAGCTCAGCAGGTTCGATTCGCGCGTCTTGATGACGTCCCGCAGGCGGTAGGACGAGAACGCGACGTTGCCGACGAAGTCGATCGACTTGACGCCGGTCTTGGCGCCCTCCTCGATCGTGAAGATGAGATCGACACGGTTGTTCGGCTGCTCGATGACCTCGGGCGTGACGCGGACGTCGTAGCGGCCGGAGCGGCGGTAGATTTCGGCGATTCGCAGCGTGTCGGACTGCACCATGGCGCGGGAGAAGGTGCCGCGCGCCTTGGACTGGACTTCAGCGGTGAGCTGCTCGTCCTTGATCTTCTTGTTGCCCTCGAAGGCGATGCGACCGATCACCGGGTTTTCCACCACGGAGACGACGATCTGGCCACCGGCGCCGCGGTTGATCTTCACGTCCTGGAACAGGCCGGTCTCGATCAGCGCCTTGAGGCCGTCGTCGATGGCGCCCTGATCCAGGCGGCCGCCCGGACCCGCCTTGAAATAGGAGCGGATCGTCTCCACCTCGACACGGCGATTTCCCTCGACGGAAATCGACTGGACGGTCTGCGCAAGCGCAGGCGATGACACAAAAGCCGCCCCAATCGGGGCAACCACCGGCGCGCCGAACATGATCAGGGTGGCAAGCAAGCCGCCCCGGAGTCGCAGTCCAAACTTCATTGCGCAACGCGCCCTTATCATTCCGTGCCAGACCCAACCCCAACGCCGGTCCGGAGATTCCCCAAGTTCAGAGCCGCTTGTAGCCAATTTCACCGACGCCGCAAACGGCCGAGCGCGCCGCAATTTCAATTTCATTCCAAGACGTTGCTCAACAGCAACGCCTCAAAAAAGCCCCTATCAGGAAGCCGCCATCCGCAGGATGTCGTTGTAGGTCGCAAACACCATCAGCATCAGCACCAAACCAAGCCCGATTCGGAACCCCATCTCCTGCGTCCGCTCGGACAGGGGCCGGCCGCGGACCACTTCCGCCGCGTAGAACATAAGGTGACCGCCATCCAGCAGCGGAATCGGGAACAGGTTCAGCAGGCCAATCGACACCGACAGCACCGCACAGAGGTTGATCACGAACTGGAACCCGGCGCTGGCCGCCTGCCCCGACATCTTCGCGATCCCGAGGACGCCGCTGACCTCGTTGGGATTGCCGTTTCCGACAAACAGCGAGCCCAGGAACTTGAAGGTGCTGGTGATGATGAACCAGACCTGCTCGACCCCGATCTTGAGCGCCTCGCCGACACCGACCGGCGTGGTCGAGGCCTCACCAGCCTGGGACTTGTGCTCGACGCCCAGCACGCCGAGGCGGTGGCTGTTGCCGAACGGATCCTTGCGCTCGAGCAGCGCCGGCGTCGCGGTCAGCGACACGATGGCGCCGTCACGCTTCACCTGGAAGGCAAGCGCCGAACCGGCATTCATCGCCACGATTCGCTGCATGTCGGCAAAGCTCTCGATCGGCTTGCCGTCGATCTGGACGACGACGTCCCCGATCTTGAAGCCGGCCACAGCCGCCGCGCCATCGGCGACGACGCCGTCGACGCGCGCGATCGTGCTCGGCTTGCCGTAATACAGGGCCATGCCGGCGAAGATCAGCGCCCCCAGAATGAAATTGGCGATCGGTCCGGCCGCGACGATGGCGGCGCGCGGGCCGACCTTCTTGTGGTGGAAGCTGCCGGCGCGCTCCTCGGCCGTCATGGCCGCGAGCGTCTCGGCCGACGGGGTCGAGGCCTCGCTCTCGTCCCCGAAGAACTTGACGTAACCGCCGAGCGGGATCGCCGAAATCTTCCAGCGGGTGCCATGGCGGTCATTGAAACCGACCAGCTCGGGCCCGAAGCCGAGCGAGAAGGTTAACACCCGAACGCCAGCCCAGCGCGCGACCAGGAAATGGCCGAGTTCGTGGAAGAACACGACGATGGTCAGGACGAACAGGAAGGGAATTGCGTAGCCGAGGAGCCCATGGCTCAACGTATTGAAACTATGGACAAAAAAGTCGATCATCGAATTCCCTTATCCAGCGCCGCAAGGCCCTGGCCCCGAACCATCTAGGATGCCTTTAAGGCAATTTGAGGCAATAGGGCGGCAGCTCTATTTCGAGCAACATGGTCAACGGAGATTGCATCGTCGGCGGACGTCAGGGGCGCCTGGTTCCCACCCCGGATCCAGTCTTCCAGCGTCGCCTCGACCAGGCGGGCGATCGCGCCGAACCGGATCTTGCCGGCGATGAAGGCGGCGACCGCGACCTCGTTGGCGGCATTGTACACCGTGGTCGCCCCCTTCCCGGTCCGGAGCGAATCGTAAGCCAGCCGTAGTCCGGGGAACCGCTCGAAATCGGGCGCCTCGAAGGTCAGCTGGCCGATCTTGGCCAGATCGAGCTTGGCCGCCGGTCCCTTGATGCGGTCGGGCCAGCCGAGGCAGTGGGCGATCGGCGTGCGCATGTCGGGAGAACCGAGCTGGGCCACGACCGAACGGTCGGAGAACTCGACCATGCCGTGGATGATCGACTGCGGATGAACGAGAACGTCGATCTCGTCGGGCGAGAGCGCGAACAGATAGGAGGCCTCGATCACCTCGAGCCCCTTGTTCATCATCGAGGCGGAATCGATCGTGATCTTCTGGCCCATGCTCCAGTTCGGATGCTTCAGCGCCTGGGCGAGTGTCGCCTGCTCAATGTCGGCAGGCTTCCAGGTCCGGAACGGACCGCCGGATGCCGTGATGATGACACGGACCAGTTCGTCGCGATTGCCTGAGCCGAGCGCCTGGAACAGCGCATTGTGCTCGGAATCGGCTGGCAGGATGCAGGCGCCGGCTTTCGCCGCGCGCTGCATGAAGAAATCGCCGGCGCAGACGAGGCATTCCTTGTTGGCGAGCGCGACATGTGCGCCGCGATCGACCGCGGCGAGCGCCGGCTTCAGTCCGGCGGCGCCGCTCACGGCGGCCATCACCCAATCGGCCGGGCGCGCACCCGCTTCGATCACCGCGCTTTCGCCGGCGCCGCATTCGGTGCTCGTGCCCGCAAGCGCAGCCTTGAGCTCGGCGAACTTGGAAGTGTCGGCGATCGCCACGAAGCGCGCCGAAAACTCCTTCGCGAGCTTTGCCAGCGCTTCGACATTGCCGTTCGCCGTCAGTGCCTCGACGCGGTAGCGTTCGGGAGAGGCGCGCAGCAGATCCATCGTGCTGTCGCCGATCGAGCCGGTGGCACCGAGAACCGTGACGCTGCGGACGGCAGACGCCGCAGCCTTGTTATTACGCAATGGGACCGCGCTCATATCCTCACCAAACCACAAGACCGCTTCCGGCGCTATGCACACCATGGCGGAGAAAGCCGATAATCCATGCCGCCAGGATGGCGGCGACAAAGCCGTCCAGACGGTCCAGCAGACCGCCATGACCGGGAATTAAGTGACTGGAATCCTTGACACCGAAGCGCCGCTTCACGGCGGATTCGAAGAGATCGCCGAGTTGCGAGACCACCGACAGGACGGCGCTGACGAGCAGCAGTGGAACCGCCTTCCCGAGCCCGCAAGCCGCAAAGCCCGCGGCAACCGCTAGGCTGGCGGCAAAGCCGCCGAGGGCGCCGGCCCAGGTCTTCTTCGGGCTCACGCGCGGCCACAGCTTCGGTCCGCCAATGCCGCGGCCGGCGAAATAGCCGCCGATATCGGTCACCCACACCACGAGCAGCACGAACATCAGCGCGGCAAAGCCGTTCACGAGATCCTGCCGTACCAGGATCGAGGCCAGCAGCGCCGCCGATGCATAGGCGAATCCGGAGGCCGCCCAGACGAACTTGCCTCGCGCGATCAGCGTCACGATGGCGCCGCCAACGAGGCCGATGACGACGGCGGTCTTGAGCGCGCCGAAGGCGACGCAGAAGCCCATGATGGCGAGGACGATCGTTCCGGACGCGGTCAGTGCAACGGACCCCGCGCCCACCACCATCAGCCATTCCGCGAACAGCCCGATCGACACCAGGGTGACGAGGAGCGCCCACAGCCAGCCGCCGGCATAAGCGAGCGCAATGGCAAGCGGCGCCAGCACCAGCGCTGCGAGGACCCGCATCACGAGATTGCTCGGGGCAGGCTTCGCGCCAGCCGGTGCGGTTTCGGGTTCGCTCACGAGGCGGTTTTCGCAACCAGGCCGCCGAAACGGCGCTCGCGCCTGGCAAATTCGGCGATCGCGCCTTCCAGCGCCGCCTTGTCGAAATCGGGCCAGTGGATCGGCACGAACACGAGCTCGCTATAAGCGGCCTGCCACATCAGGAAGTTGGACAGGCGCTGCTCGCCGCTGGTGCGGATGATGAGATCGGGATCGGGAATGTCGGGCGCATCGAGATGCGCGCCAAGCGTCTCGGCGTCGATGGTGGCAGGATCGCGCCTGCCCTCCGCGACCTCGCGCGCGAGCTTCTGCGCCGCTTTCGCGATCTCCTGCCGCGAGCCGTAGTTGAAGGCGACGACGAGCGTCAGGCGCGTGTTGTCGCGCGTCAGTTCCTCGGCCTCGTTGAGCAGCGCGCAGATGTCGCTATCGAGCCCTTCGCGCTCGCCGATGATGCGGACCTTGACGCCGTCGCGATGCAGGCTCGCGAGATCGTTGCGGATGAAGCGCCTGAGCAGGCCGAACAGATCGCCGATCTCGCTCGCCGGGCGCGACCAGTTCTCCGAGCTGAAGGAAAAGATGGTGAGATAGCGGATGCCGAGCTCGTGCGAGGCGCGCACCACGCGGCGCAAGGCCTCCACGCCGCGGCGATGACCTTCAGCCCGCGGCAGACCACGCGCGGCCGCCCAACGCCCGTTGCCATCCATGATGATGGCGACATGCGCAGGCGCGTCGGACCGGTCGGGTCCTTCCGTTGCGGGCGCGGCGGCGTTGGACATGACGGCAGCCTCAGACGGTGAGGATTTCTTTTTCCTTGGCGGCCAGCAGCTGATCGATCTCGGCGATCGTGCCATCGGTCGCCTTCTGCACCTCGTCGGCATGACGCTTCTGATCGTCCTCCGACATCTCGTGATTCTTCTCGAGCTTCTTCAGGACGTCGAGGCCGTCGCGACGGACGTGACGCGTGGCGACCTTGGCGGCTTCCGCGTATTTGTGCGCGACCTTGACGAGCTCCTTGCGCCGCTCCTCGTTGAGCTCGGGGATGCGCAGGCGCAGCACCTGGCCTTCGGTCGCGGGCGACAGGCCGAGATTGGAATCGACGATTGCCTTCTCCACCGCCTTGACCATCGACTTGTCCCAGACCTGCACCGAGATGAGGCGCGGCTCGGGCACGCTGACGGTGGCGAGCTGGTTCAGCGGCATGTGGCTGCCATAGGCCTCGACCTGCACCGGATCGAGCATCGAGGCGGAGGCGCGGCCGGTGCGCAAGCCGCCGAGCTCGTGCTTGAGGGACTGGACGGCGCCTTGCATGCGGCGCTTCACTTCGTTGAGGTCGAAATTACCCGTGGGCATCACGTTTCTCCTTCAAAATCCCGGCGACCTCACCGCGCCCCTCCCTTCAGGGCGCGCCAGATGAGCCGTCAGCCGGCGACGATGGTACCGTGGCCGATGCCACGCAGAATCGCACCGATCGACCCCGGCTCCGCGATCGAGAACACGATGATAGGCAGCGACGTCTCGCGGGCAAGCGCGAAGGCGGTCGCATCCATCACCTTGTAGCCGCCCTCGATCGCCTGCGAATGCGTCAGCCGCTCGAACCGCGTGGCGGTCGGATCCTTCTTCGGGTCGGCCGAGTAGACGCCGTCCACATTGGTCGCCTTCAGGACCGCCTGGGCGCCGATCTCGGCGGCGCGCAGCACCGCGGTGGTGTCGGTGGTGAAGAACGGATTGCCGGTTCCACCGCCGAGCAGCACGATCCGGCCCTCGGCGAGGTATTTGTGCGCCGCAGTCCGGGTGAACAGCTCGGAAATCTCGGGCATGACGAAGGCCGACAGYGTGCGCGCCGGCGTGCCCTTGCGCTCGATCGCCGCTTCCAGCGCGAGGCAGTTCATCATGGTGGCGAGCATGCCCATGGTGTCGCCGGTCGGGCGCGAGACGCCGCGGGAGGACACCTCGACGCCGCGCACGATGTTGCCGCCGCCGATCACGACCGCAACCTCGGTGCCGAGATGGCGGGCGGCGATCAGATCGTCCGCAACCCTATCGACGGTCGGCTGATCGATGCCAAAACCCTGC
>NZ_JBFUES010000282.1:0-7747 GCF_056403875.1 Bradyrhizobium sp. P2_E8 | reverse complement strand
GTGTATCTATCCGAGCTACGACTACGCCCACGGCCAGTCGGACGCGATCGAAGGCATCACGCATTCGATCTGCACGCTGGAGTTCGAGGACCACCGGCCGCTCTACGACTGGTTCATCGAAAAGCTGCCGGTGCCGTCGAAGCCGCACCAGTACGAGTTCGCGCGGCTGAACCTGACCTACACGCTGCTGTCCAAGCGCGTGCTGACCCAGCTCGTGCGCGAGGGCCATGTCGCGGGCTGGGACGATCCGCGCATGCCGACCATGGCCGGCATGCGCCGTCGCGGTGTGCCGCCGGCGGCGCTGCGTGAATTCGTCAAGCGTATTGGCGTCGCCAAGGCCAACAGCGTGGTCGACGTCGGCATGCTCGAATTCTGCATCCGCGAGGAGCTGAACCGCACATCGCAGCGGCGCATGGCGGTGCTGAAGCCGCTCAAGGTCGTGATCGAGAACTATCCGGAAGGGCAGACCGAGGAGCTCGACGCGATCAACCATCCCGACGATCCCTCCGCCGGGACGCGGAAGATCACGTTCGGCCGCGAGCTCTATATCGAGCAGGACGACTTCATGGAGAACCCGCCCAAGAAGTTCTTCCGCCTGTCGCCGGGCAACGAGGTCCGGCTGCGCTACGCCTATTTCGTCAAATGCACCGGCGTGATCAAGAACGATGCCGGTGAGGTGGTGGAGCTGCGCTGCACCTACGATCCCGCGACCAAGGGCGGCAACGCGCCCGACGGCCGCAAGGTCAAGGCGACCATGCACTGGCTGCCGGCGGCAGCTTCGAAGCCGGCCGAAATTCGCATCTACAACCAGCTGTTCGCGAACCCGAGCCCGGACGCCTCGAACTTCGCCGCCGATCTCAATCCGCAGTCGCTGGAGATCCTCAGCGATGCGCGGATCGAGGCATCGGTCGCGGAGAGCAATGCGACCGAGCCGTTGCAGTTCGAGCGCCAGGGCTATTTCGTGCGCGACAAGGACTCGACGCCCGGCAAGCCCGTATTCTCGCGCACCATCGGCCTGCGCGACACGTTCGCGAAGGAAGTCGCGAAAGGTTGAGGTGCGCATGAGCAGTGAAGCCGACGCCATCGTTTCCGCCATCATCGCGAAATGGTGCGCCGGCTTCGCAACGCTCGATGCCGCCGCGCTGTCGTCGCTCTATGCCAAGAGAGCGTTCTTCTTCGGCTCCAACCCAAAACTCTATCGGGGTCGGGACGGCGTCGCCGATTACTTCAACGGCCTGCCGCGCTGGCGCAAGCCGAGTGCTGCGTTTTCCGAGGTGCAGGCCGCGCAGGCCGGTCCTGATGTCATCAACATGGCCGCGATCGTGTCGTTCGATTTCGCGGGCGAACGCCCGGAACTCGCCGTCAAGATGAGCTGGGTCATCACGCGCGAGGACGCCGACTGGAAGATCGTCAATCACCATGCCTCGTCGAGGGTCCCGATGATCTAGCAGTGGAGGGCTCTGCCCGTTCCGCCAGGTGCGCGGTCGCCGCCCGCTAGATGTCGTAGTAGAGATGGAACTCGTAAGGATGTGGTCGCAGGCGGATCGGGTCGACCTCCTTCTTGCGCTTGTAGTCGAGCCAGGTTTCGATCACGTCGGCGGTGAAGACATCGCCGCGTAGCAGGAATGCGTGATCGCGCTCGAGCGCGTCGAGCGCCTGGTCCAGCGATCCTGGCGTGGACTTCACCTCCTTCGCCTCCGCAGGCGGGAGGTCGTAGAGATTCTTGTCGATCGGGCCGCCGGGGTCGATCCGCTTGTCGATACCGTCGAGGCCGGCCATCAGCATTGCCGCGAAGGCCAGGTAGGGATTGCAGGACGGATCTGGCGAACGAAACTCGACGCGCTTGGCGCGCGGATTCGGCGAATACATCGGAATCCGGCAGCAGGCGGAGCGATTGCGCTGGGAGTAGACGAGGTTGATCGGCGCTTCATAGCCCGGCACCAGACGCCGATACGAATTCGTGGTGGGGGCGCAAAGCCCGCACAACGCCCAGGCGTGGCTCAATAGCCCGCCGATGTAGTAGCGGCCGAGCTGGCTCAACTCGGCGTAGTCACCTTTGTCGTAGAACAGATTGGTCTCACCCTTCCAGAGCGATTGGTGAACGTGCATGCCCGAAGCGTTGTCCTCGAACAGCGGCTTCGGCATGAATGTCGCGGTCTTGCCGTGCTGATGCGCGGTGTTCTTCACCACGTATTTGTAGATCATCAGGTTGTCGGCCATCCGGGTGAGGGTGGTGAAGCGCATGTCGATCTCGTTTTGGCCGCCGGTTGCGACTTCATGGTGATGGGCCTCGATCTGGATCCCCAGAGATTCCATCGTCAGCACCATTTCGGTGCGTAGCGCCTGCATGCTGTCGGTCGGGGGAACGGGAAAGTATCCCTCCTTCGGACGCGGTTTGTGGCCGAGGTTCGGCCCTTCCTCAGAGCCGGTGTTCCAGCTGCCTTCGCTGGAGTCGACTGCGTGCATGGCGTAGTTGATGCCCTGTTCGTAGCGCACCTCGTCGAAGACGAAGAACTCCGCTTCCGGGCCGAAATAGCTCGTATCGGCGCGCCCGCTGCCCTTGAGGTAGATTTCGGCTTTCTGGGCGATGTAGCGGGCATCCCGGCTATAGGACTGGCCGGTCACGGGGTCGCGGATGTTGCAGATGAGAACCAGMGTTTTGGCCGGACTATAGGGGTCGACGAATGCCGTCGTCGGGTCGGCGACAACCAGCATGTCGCTTTCCTGGATCTCCTGGAAGCCTCGGATCGATGAGCCGTCGAATCCAAAGCCCTCATTGAGTGCATCGGCGTTCACCGCGCTCGGCGGGACGGAAAAATGTTGCCACATCCCCGGCAGGTCGGTGAACCGCAAATCGATCATCTGGACTTTCTCGTCCGTGATCGCCTTCACGAGGTCTTCGGCTGTCGTACATTTCGCAACCATGGCTTCGCTCCCAGGTCAGCGTCCCGAGATCGCGTAGCCGTTCGGCCGCAACCTGGCGGCTCGCGACGGACTGTGGTCCACGTTCGGCGTTGTCGCCGCAGTCAGGCAAGCTTCGCGCGACGGCAGTCAGCTTTGATGTGGCCCGCGCATCAGCTTCATCGCGTCTTCGATGTGCCGCCAGGTTTTAGCCAATTCGAGCTCGCCCTTCTGCTCGAGGTTGATGGCGTTTTGAGCGGCTTCCGCAATGGCCTTGGGGCCATGGGCTTCCAGCAACTGCCGCGCATAATCGTGGATTTCCATTTCTCGCATGGCGTCATCTCCCTCTTGTTCTGGGCGCGAACCGGGCGGGCCTAGAACGGCAGACATTGACACCTGTCAAGCGCCGATAGTCTGCATCCTGGTGCGCCGCACTTGCAAGGGCCCTTTCCGGGCGTGGGCGGCCGGATGGGGCGCCGGCGCCTGGTCGCGGCAACACAGCGCAGGTCGGAGGGATGCTTCTTCACTGGTGCGCCCCCATATCAATACCAGAAGGGAGGTGAGCATCATGCGCATCCAACATTGGCAAGACGCTGGTAGCCTGTTGGTGGGCGTGTGGCTGGTCCTGTCGTCCTTTGTCCTCGGCTCATCCGGGGCGGCTGTCTGGATCACCATCGCACTCGGGCTCGGCGTCATGCTGTTTGCCGTGGAAGCCTTTGTCATCCCGTCCTACCTGGAAGAGTGGGGCGAAATGCTGCTGGGCTTGGCTCTGGTGCTGGCGCCTTGGTCCATTGGCTATGAGCCCGTATCGGCCGCGGTCAGCAGCGTATTGTCGGGCCTATTGGTGATCTTGCTCGCTGCTTGGGAATTGATAACCGATCGCGACTTCAGTACCTGGTGGCACGATCACTGGCCTCACCGCGCCGGCTGAGACGAGAGGTTGCCGGCTTCTCTCCGACCGCCATCGGCTGGCGGCCGGAGGAGAGGTGGTTACGTTACAATGCGGCTCTGGGCTCGATCGGTTGCCAGATGCTGATCTTGCGCGTCTCCGGCATCAGGAAGACAGCGAGCACGAAGCACACCGCGGGGACCACGATCGGGTAGATCAGTGCGTAGCCGATGCTGCCGGTCGCGGCGAATGCCGCCGAGGTGATGAACGGCACCAATCCGCCACCCCAGCCGTTGCCGATGTGGTACGGCACCGATACCGACGTGTACCTGATCCTGGCCGGAAAGTATTCGGCCAGGAATGCGCCGACCGGCCCGTAGACCATCCCGACGTAGCAAACCAGGATGAAGATGATGAAGATCGCGGTCGGATAGTTGATGCTCCCGGGCTGCGTGACCGTTCCCAGCCACAGATAGAGCGGATAGTACGTGATCGCAGCGAGCAGCATGCCGCCAAGGATCACCGGCTTGCGGCCGATCTGGTCCGACAGCCAACCGAAGAAGATCAGGCTCGGTGTTGCGATCAGCAGCGCGGCTCCCACGATGTAGGCCGAGGTCACCGCATCCACCTTGGAGACCTGCTGCAGGAAGTACAGCGCCCAGAACTGGCCGCTGTACCAGACCACGCCCTGTCCGATCAGGACCACGATCGCGATCCCGATGTATTTGATGTTGGAGCTGAGGAAGGCCTCCTTCCACGGATTCGTCGTCATTTGGCCGCGGGCCCTGATCTCCTGGAAGATCGGCGTCTCCTGGAGCTGGAGGCGAATGTAGATCGCGATGGCCACCAGCAGGAAAGACACCAGGAAAGGAACGCGCCAGGCCCATTCGTCGAAGACCTGATTGCCGAACCAGGTCCGTGTCAGGACGATCACGGCCAGCGACACCACGATGCCGAGAGTCGGAGAGGTCTGCAGCCAGCCGGTGTAGTAGCCGCGCTTGTCGTCCGGCACATGCTCTGCGACATAGGTGATGGCGCCGCCATATTCGCCGCCCAGGCACAGACCCTGGATCATGCGCAGGCCGAACAGAACGAACGCCGCCGTTAGACCGATGGACTGGTAGGTCGGGATCAACCCGATTGCCCCCGTACCCAGTCCCATTCCGCTCAGCGTGATGAGGAATGTATATTTTCGTCCGACCCTGTCACCCATCCATCCAAAGAGGAAGGCTCCCAGCGGGCGGATCAGGAAGCCCGCAGTGAACAGAGCGATCGTGCTGAGGAGGGCTGCAACCGGGTGGGATTGCTCGAAGAACTTGACCGACAGAACGGCGGCCAGGCTGCCAAAGATATAGAAATCATACCATTCGATGACGTTTYCCACCGATGCAGCAACGATCACGCGGCGGAAATCGTGCGGTACTTGAACTGCCATGTGCTGCTCCTATCAAATTCAAACGCCACTCCTCGCGCATTTCAGCGCCAGTTCGCTCGCGGAGTGCGTTTGGTGTGCGACGCTACAGGCGAGAATTGCGAGTTGCGTCCGCAACGCCTGGTCTCAGGGGAACCTTGAACCACCTGAGAAGAGCTTCGGCGGCCTTCGGTACCGCGAGCTGTCACGACCTGGCCCGTCTGTGCGGGGGAGGCGTGGAGAGCAGTTTAATCCTGCCAAGGCCGGCCCCTTATGCGACTTTCGGCTCAATCGACCCGAACCCAGGCTGCCTCCGTCCAGAGACAGAACGGTCGCCCATCGCGCCGGGCGGTCGTGTCACGAATGAACGGAAAGGACCTCTCGGGCGTTGTGTGGGTCCCCAACGAGGAGCCCGCCATGCAGAACATTGCAGAGCATATGGAAGTCATCGGTGCCGACGGCGTCCACATCGGCACGGTCGACAAGGTCGAGGGCCATCGGATCAAGCTGACCAAGAAGGACAGCGGCGAGGGCAGCCACAGGGGCCACCATCATTTCATCGACAAGGGGCTCGTCGCCGGCGTCGAGGGCAACAAGGTCCGGCTGTCGGCCAAGGCGGATGTCGCCGTCACGATGGAAGAGGAAAAGTAGGGTTCACTCGAGTTCGTTCCCGATCTGTACCGCTATTCGCCGCCCTGCACGTTCCGGTAGCCTCCGCCTCCGTCGCGTATCGTAAGGTGCAGGGGAATGGCGGAGCCGGGCCGGCCAGTACGGTCCCAAGGTATTGCGGGGACCTGGCCCGTCGGCCGGGCTGCTCCGGCTGGTGGCTTTGTGCCGGTGGGCATTGGCGCCTGGCCCGCGCTCGTCGAGACACTGCGCGAATGGATGCGCGCCGAGGCCGGCGCCGGGCGGCTGTTGCCCTGGGTGCCTGTGGCCTTCGGCAGCGGCATAGCGCTCTACTTTGCCGCTGATCACGAGCCGGTGCTGTGGGTCGTTGCTGCGACGGCCATCGCGTTGATGCTGGGTGCGGTTCTGTTGCGGCGGAGCCGGCTGTTCGCGCCTGCGATCCTGATCGCGGCGGTCGCAGCCGGCTTTGCCACGGCGACCTGGAAGACGGCGCGCATCGGCCATGCCGTGCTCGCAAAACCGCTCTATTCGGTGTCGCTCTCGGGTTTCGTCGAGACGCGCGACATCCGCGAGCGCACCGACCGTTTCGTGCTGCGTGTCACCGCGATGGAGGCGCAGCGGAGCGAGGTGAAGCTGGAGCGAGTGCGCCTCTCGGTTCGCAAGGGGACTGCGCCGGAGGTCGGCAGCTTCGTGCAGTTGAAGGCGCGGCTGATGCCGCCGATCTCGCCGGTGCGCCCCGGCAGCTACGATTTCTCGCGCGACATGTTTTTCCAGGGCATCGGCGCCTCCGGCTTCGTGATGGGGGCGATCACGGCAGCAGTGCCGCCCGATGCCGGCGGCTTGCGGCTGCGCTATGCCGCCTTCATGCAGAGCCTGCGCGATGGGATCGACGCGCGCATCCGGGCAACACTCGAAGGTGACAATCGCGCAATCGCGACGGCGCTGCTGACGGGGCGGCGCGACGCGATCACCACGCCCGTCAACGACGCCATGTTCATTTCAGGGCTCGGCCATGTGCTCTCGATCTCCGGTTATCACATGGCGGTGGTCGCCGGCGTCGTGTTCTTCGCCGTCCGCGCGCTGCTCGCTCTGATTCCGGGACTGGCGGTCGGTTTTCCCATCAAGAAATGGTCCGCGGCCGCGGCGCTGGTTGCCGCCGCGTTCTATCTGCTGCTCTCGGGCGCGGAGGTCGCAACGCAACGCTCGTTCTTCATGACCGCCGTGGTGCTGATCGCCGTCATGGTCGACCGCCGCGCCATCACCTTCCGCACGCTGGCGGTGGCCGCGTTGATCGTGCTCGCGGTCGCGCCGGAAGCGCTGGTGCATCCGAGCTTCCAGATGTCGTTTGCGGCAACGCTGGGGCTCGTTGCGCTGGTGCAGATCGGAATGCCGAACCTGTTCGCGTCGCCCGATCATTCGGCGACTGCGCGCATTGCGATGTGGGGCGGCCGCGAGATCGCGATGCTGTTTCTGGCCTCGCTGATCGCGGGGCTTGCGACCACGCCCTATGCCGCCTTCCATTTCCATCGCGTCACGCCCTACGGCGTGCTCGCCAATCTCGGCGCGATGCCGGTGGTCTCTGCACTGGTGATGCCTGCGGGACTGCTCGGATTGCTCGCGGCGCCGTTCGGGCTCGACGCCGTGTTCTGGTGGCTGATGGGGATCGGCATCGACTGGATGGTCGCGGTCTCGCGCTGGGTGGCCGCGCTGCCGGGTGCGGTCGGCCGCATCCCGGCTTTCGGCATTGCCCCGCTGATCGCGGCCAGCCTGGGGATCATCGCAATGGGCCTGCTGCGCACGCCCTTGCGCTGGTCCGGCGCGCTGGTGCTGCTGGTGGCGATCCTCTGGGGACTGTCGGGGCGGCAGCCGGATATCCTGATCGCCGGGGACGGCCAGAGCGTCGCGGTGCGGGGCAGGGA
>NZ_JBFUES010000281.1:0-7763 GCF_056403875.1 Bradyrhizobium sp. P2_E8 | reverse complement strand
TCCACGGCTGGTCATAGGACTCGATCAGATTGACGCGAAACTTCTGCGCCTTCGCCAGGCTCAGGATTTCCGAGACGACGCGCGCCTGGTTGGTGCGCGACGGCAGCGCGCCGTCGCGCATGCGGCCCTCGCTCGGCCAGCCGGTTTCGCCGATCAGGATCTCCTTGCCGGGAAACGCCACCGCCATCCGCTCGCGGATCGTCTCGACATGGGCGCTGGCGAATTTCGCCTTCACCGGGAAATCCTCCCAATAGGGCAGGATATGGATCGTGACGAAGTCGACCGCGTCGTAGACTTCGCGGTTCTTCAGCCAGTACTCCCACACATCGGCATAGGTGACGGGCACGCGGACCTGCGGCTTCACCGAGCGGATGATCGAGACGAGATCGGCCGTCGTCATCTCGCCGCGCAGCAGCACCTCGTTGCCGACGACGAGCGCAGTGATGATGTCGGGGAACTCCTTGGTGAGGCGAACGGCGAGCGCGACCTGTTCAAAGTTCTTGGTGCGGTTGCTGGAGAGCCAGATGCCCTGGAGCACCTTGAGCCCGCCGACCTTGGCGGCGATCGCCGGAACCTGGTCGAGACCGTTTTCCATCGAATAGGTGCGGACGCAGTCGGTGATCTCCTTGAGCTGGCGCAGGTCCTGCTCGATCTGGTCGGCCTCGATATGGGTCCATGCGTCCAGCGGCGACTGCTCGCCGCGGAACGGCGCATAGGAGACGCACTGAACCTTGTCGGCGGGATCGATCGGGGCGCGCGCGAGCGTGATTGGCGTGGCCAGCCACCACCACACGGCAGCAATCGCACCCAGTGAAACGAGCAGCAGCGCCAGTGGCGTACGAAGTGAAATCGGTTCCGTCCTCCGCGAAGCGCCGTCGATTACCTGCTCGCGCGCCATCTGCCAAGGGGGGTGGTTCGAAGCGGATCCTTCCCTCCCCCAAGGAATTTACCTGCGGCCGTTCGACAGAGGCCTAGGATCGTGACTTTGCTGGACAAAATTCGAAATACAGGTCATGCAACTCGCCGGGAATTTTCCGCCGCATTGGAGACCCATTTGGACGCCATCACCGGCGCGTCCGCGGGATCCTGACGCGGGCGGTCAGCGGAGAAGTTGGGGAATTCATGCGGCAACGGGTGCGTCAGTCACGAAATGCGGTCCTGCGGCAGTTCGCCGCCACCTTGGCCGTCACCTCTCTTCTGGCCCTGGCTGGTCTCGGTGGCGCCTCCGCCCAGAGCGGCACGCCCGCCCCCGATCAGGGCAAGGCCGCCGCCCAGCCCGCCGACGCTGCCGCCAAGGACGCCGCCCAGAACCAGCGCCGCACCGACGAGTTCGCCGAAGCCGCCCAGGTCATCAACGGGCCGGCCGGCAACCCCGAATGCGTCTGGCTCGGCCGACGCGTGGTGCGGCTGATGTGGCGGGACGACCTCGATACCGCGTTCCGTCATCTCGACCTCTACGACCGCTTCGGCTGCCCCGGCGGCCACATCCAGGCCGCCTTCCGCTGCCTGACCCGCTTCGGCGGCCAGATCGATCCCAAGGTCGCCGAGACCTTGGACAGCCGCGTGCATGCCTGCTGGATCAATCCGGCCTCCCAGCCGCAGCAGGCGGCCGCCCAAGCCTCCCAGCCGGCAGCGCCGACATCAGGCAATGCGCCGGCACCGCAGCCCGCCGCGAGCCCCTCGCCTGCGGCAAGTCCGACGCCGGCGCCCCAGAAATAGAAGCGGGTCGCTTCAGCCTCCGTTCAGGAATGATCGGCCAAAGAAACGATTGGCACTGCCGCGCGTTTTTCGAAAAAGGCCATGCCCTCGTAAGGACATGAGGCCATGACAGTTGTGAAACCGCGCGGCAGAGGTATGCTCCATTTGCCGCGGACTCGGTCGGATCTCGGGGTCGGATCCGCTGCCCTGCCACCTCAGCCCCTTTTGGTTTAGCCGCGATGCGCGTTGTCGCCGCCGTTCTGTTGCTCGTGTCAGTGCTCCACGCGGGCATCTGGGGAGTCTTGCGCGACAGGGAACCTGCGCCCGACTTCAGGGGGCTGCTCCCCAGCGTCTCCTACGCGCCGTTCGAAGGCTCGGCCCACCCCGACATCGACAACATCCCGACGGTGGAGAAAATCCGCGCCGACCTGAAGACGCTGTCGACCATGACGCGCGCGATCCGCCTCTATTCGTCGACGGGCGGCGTGGAACTGGTGCCGCCGATCGCGGCCGAGTTCGGCCTCAAGGTCACCGTCGGCGCCTGGATCGACAGGGACAAGGATCGCAACGAGCGCGAGATCAAGGCCGCCATCGAGCTTGCCCGCAAGAACAGCAACGTGAACGGCGTCGTCGTCGGCAACGAGGTGATCTATCGCGGCGAGCAGAAGGTCGAAGACCTCATCGAGATGATCAAGCGGGTCAGGAGCGCGGTCCGCGTGCCTGTGACCACCGGCGAGATCTGGAACATCTGGCGCGATAATCCGGAGCTCGCATCCAACGTCGATTTCATCGCCGCGCACGTGCTGCCCTACTGGGAAAACTTCCGCTCGGACCAGGCGGTCGACCAGGCCGTCGACCGCTACAACCTGCTGCGCAACCTGTTCCCGGGCAAGCGCATCGTGATCGCCGAGTTTGGCTGGCCGAGCGCGGGCTATAATTTGCGCAACGCCGACCCCGGCCCGTTCCAGCAGGCGCTGACCTTGCGCAACTTCGTCAGCCGCGCCGAAGCCATTGGCATGGAATACAACATCGTCGAGGCGATCGATCAGCCCTGGAAGTTCTTCGAAGGCGGCGTCGGTCCGTACTGGGGCATCCTCAACGCCAGCCGCGAGCCGAAATTCGCCTGGACCGGCCCGGTGGAGAATCCTGACTACTGGAAGCTGATGACGATCGCGCTGCTGGTCGGCGTGCTCCTGTCGCTGCCGATCCTGCGGCTGCAGCAGCCGACCGCCAAGCAGGCGTTCCTGCTGTCGGCGACCGCCAACGGCGTCGGTGCCTGGGCCGCCACCGTGTTCGCGTTCTGGAACGGGCACTATTTCATCTTCGGCTCGGCCTTCGCGCTGACGCTCGGCATGATCCTGCTTGTTCCGCTGGTGCTGATCGCGATGGCGCGCATCGACGAGATCGCAGCCGTGGCCTTCGGCCGGCCGCCGCAGCGCCTGCTCGCCAAGGGCAAGCCGGTCGAGAACGTTCCCGAGAATTACTACCCGAAGGTCTCGATCCACATCCCGGCCTACTTCGAACCGGTCGAGATGCTCAAGCAGACGCTCGATGCGCTGTCGCGGCTGAACTACCCGAACTACGAATGCGTGGTCATCATCAACAACACGCCGGATCCCGCCTTCTGGCAGCCGATCCAGGACCATTGCCGCGCGCTCGGCGAACGCTTCAAGTTCATCAACGCCGAGAAGGTACAGGGCTTCAAGGCCGGCGCGCTGCGCATCGCGATGGACCGCACCGCCGTCGATGCCGAGA
The DNA here is from genome assembly GCF_056403875.1 of Bradyrhizobium sp. P2_E8. Classification (NCBI taxonomy): domain Bacteria; kingdom Pseudomonadati; phylum Pseudomonadota; class Alphaproteobacteria; order Hyphomicrobiales; family Nitrobacteraceae; genus Bradyrhizobium; species Bradyrhizobium sp. P2_E8. The sequence goes on along the minus strand of NZ_JBFUES010000281.1, from coordinate 4,310 downwards.
TCATCGGCATCCTCGATGCGGACTATGTCGTCGACCCTGACTGGCTGAAGGACCTCGTGCCGGCTTTCGCCGACCCGCGCGTCGGCCTCGTGCAGGCGCCGCAGGAGCATCGCGACGGCGATCTGTCGATCATGCACTACATCATGAACGGCGAATATGCCGGCTTCTTCGACATCGGCATGGTCCAGCGCAACGAGGCCAACGCCATCATCGTGCACGGCACGATGTGCCTGATCCGCCGCGCCGCCATGGACATGGCCGGCGGCTGGTCGAGCGACACGATMTGCGAGGACTCAGATCTCGGCCTTGCGATCCAGGAACTCGGCTGGGTCACGCATTACACCAACCACCGCTACGGCCAGGGCCTGCTGCCCGACACCTACGAGGCCTTCAAGAAGCAGCGTCACCGCTGGGCCTATGGCGGCCTCCAGATCGTGAAGAAGCACTGGCGCCACTTCCTGCCCGGCCGGAGCCGGATGACGCCGGACCAGAAGCGCGAATATGGCCTCGGCTGGCTGAACTGGCTGGGCGCCGAAAGCCTCGGCGTGGTCGTGGCGCTGCTCAACCTCGTCTGGGTGCCGATCGTCGCCTTCGCCGACATCGCCATCCCCGACAAGATTTTGACGCTGCCGATCATCGGCGCCTTCGTCGTCTCGCTGGCGCATTTCCTGTCGATGTACCGCGCGCGCGTCGCGATCAAACCCGGCCAGATGCTGGGCGCGATGATCGCGGCGATGAGCGTGCAATGGACGGTGTCGCGCGCGGTGGCGCAGGGACTGATCACCGAGCACATCGCGTTCGCGCGCACCTCCAAGGGCGGCCTGTCCAGGATGTCGATCGAGTTCCAGGCGTTCTGGGAGGCCGTGATCGGCGCCCTGCTGCTGATCGGCGCCGGCGTGCTGATCGCCTCCAACAGTTTCAGGCAGATCACCGAGATCTACATCTTCGCCGGCGTGCTGGTGCTGCAAAGCCTGCCGTTCCTGGCGGCGGTCGCGATCGCCATCCTCGAGCTCAGCCGCATCAACTCGTTCCAGTTCTGGCGCGACAGCGCGATCCGCACCGCCGAGCTGATCGGCCTGCGCCCGGTCGCACTGCCGACCCCCGCCGGCACGTCGCAAGCCGTGCCGAACGAGGTCCGGCGCGAGGCGAACTGACGGTACGAACGGCCTGYCGGCGCGGGTGAAACCTCCGCGCCGACAAGCCACCGGCGCTGTTCGGCGTGGATAGCGGCCGCCAATCGGGATGAAAATTCCGGCTTAAGCTGCGGACACCGCGAGCAAATCCCCGCTCCTGCCAAGAGTTTCGGCAACCACCCGCGCTATTGACCTCAGCGCCCCATCCCCCTACACAGCGCGGGCCGAAAGCATGATCCGGAAACAGCCGGTTTTTCCCCGCGACGCGAGCTTAAGCGCAGCGGCAAGACATGCTTCTCGAATGTCCGAAGACGATGKCGATCTCTTGAAGCCATCAGCGGCCATGGGAGCGCGTAGCTCAGCCGGTAGAGCACGTGACTTTTAATCACGGGGTCCTGGGTTCGAGCCCCAGCGCGCTCACCAAGCCGACATCTCACCCGCGATGGCCGGCCGGTCAAACTCTCGCTTAGCGACATGCGCTCGAACGGCGTTCGCGCCCCAAGCTTGATCTCGAAAATGCCTCGGGCCGCAGCGGTTCCCTGTTGCGGCCCTCCCGAGCCGGGCAGCCCATCACGGATAACGCCTCGGTGAACGAAACCGTTTACCGCATCACGCGAAGCACTCAGGAAACAATCCGCGCCCAGTCTCCCGTCATTCACGAGGGGATCTCAAAATGATCGTTCTCAAAGTCTTTGCGGTTGTTGTTGGAGCTGGCATCCTTTTCACGATGTACTCAGGCGACCTGGGCGCCGACGTCGTGCTCGCCATCATGGCCTGCTTGGCATAACCAGAAGACCCGCCAGCGTGAGCTGGAAGGTCAGTCATCCCAAGCGCCTTGCCTGGCCCTATCCTCAGCTTTCCGGAGCTGAAACCGTAGCCGGCGTACTCAGCGGAGCTCCTCCCACCGAAACAGGCCCAACGGATTGCGGTTGCCGGACCATCCGTTTGCGCATCGCTGCGGACAGTCCATAGCGAGCATTCGCCCTTCGGATGGAGGACGTGACGTCGGACATCATTGCGCCTTGCAGCGAGTCGACCTTCGCAATGAGCGTGGACAATTGCGAAGATATCTTCCTCACATCGACCCGTTCGTCCGTGATGCTCTGTCGCAGCGACAGGAGCACCATTGAGTCCTGCTGCAGCAGAGCCGCATTTTGCTGCAAGGCCTGGCTGTTCTCCTGCAGCGACGCCGTGTGTTGCTGCTGGGCCGACTGGATATCCTTCAAGGCCGCGACAACCGGATCCGGTTTTGGCGCAGCAGCGTCCCGGTGCGGAAGCAGTTCGGCCAGACTGCCGATATTCAGCGACGAAAAATCGGATGGCGACGTATAGATCGCCGCCGAGCCGTTGATTGCGAGGGCGCACACCGACAATATCAGGAGCGATTTCCGGCCGGACTGCTTGATCGGTGCTGGAGCTTCCGCGGCTGCGGGCTCGGATGCTGCTGCGGCGGCTGCAAGTGCTGCAGGGTCGAGTTGTTCGACGAGGCCTGGCGCTTCGAATGTCGTGGTCACGTGTATCGACCTCAAATGAGCGAGCAAAAGGAAGCCGTCGCCGAAACGTCCTCGCGACGCCTCCTTTACGCAGCACCCATCTACACAACTGTCTCAAATTGTGGGCTTTTTGGATTAATTCCACGTTAGCGGCAGGGCTGGCTGGCAGGCCCGGCCACCCCGGCCGATTACGGGGTCCATGCGATGGAACGGGTCATGGAGGACCGGCATCGAAGCGCCACAAAGCCGCGAGACAACACCCTCAAACAGTGTAAGATTCAGCAAAACAGGAGGGAGCGGCATGTTTGAAATCAACGGTTTCGACACGGCAGGCGTCGTCAGCCTGAAGCGGCTGTCACTCGCGGCCGCCCTCAAGAAGGCCAGAGAGCTCGTCGAGGACGGGTGCTGGGACGTCCAGATCGTTGATCCGACCGGCCGCGTATACACCTCGTTTGAGGAGCAGGCCGCCTAGCCACTCCGCCTTCGCTACCCGATGGCACGAACCGGCGCTCAACGCCGGCGCGCCGCGCCGTTGCCAATCGACCCATTTGGGAGCACGCTCTCTCCAGGCGCTGAAGACGCCGCACGGGAGAGAGACATGAAGGAAACGGGCCTGGATGGCCGCCATCGGGACAAGGATGGCGGGATCAGCAAGAAGCACGGCAACACGCTGGTTGGCACGTTGCGCAAGATCTACGGCAAGGGTTTTGCGGCCGGCTATCCCGATGCGACCCAGCTCAGCGAGGTCCTGCTTCAGTTGAACGAGACGTCGCTGAGCCAGCTGCGCCGCGATCACGATACCGGGCATTTGGGACACAAGATCGATCACGCCTTGAAGTGACGGGCTTCACTTGGGTTACGGTGAAGTGCACTGTCACCGTAACTTGAGCGGCGATGGAATCACTCCTCCCTTGAACCGGAGAAAGCTACCGCCAGATTTCGGATAGCGACGCACGAAAGGCGTGGAGCGGTTTTCCGAAGACCGGAGGAAATTTGATCATGCGCACGATGCTGGTCATATTCGCCTTGCTCGCAACGGGGACCGCCGCCGTCGCCGGCTCCGCTGCTCCCGTCTCGTATGATTACCCCTGGTGCGTCTATGGTGGCGAACTCGGCCCTTCCGGCGACTGCTCTTATGAGACGAGAGAGCAATGCCTGGCGTCCGCGTCGGGCCGGTCGAACGTGATATGTTCGGAAAACCGGCGCCTTCTATTCCGGCAGCAAAGTGTGCAACAGCCTCAGGCACCCCGTAGTCGTTGATAGAGATCGCAGGCCCGCCAGCATGAACCGGCGGGTCCAATTTGCCGCTCGATGAACTACGGTGACAGTGCACCTGACCTTGTAGCGCTCGTCGCAATTGCCCAGGTGGGGCGCCATTCGGGTTGGGGCCTCGCTCAGCGTATTTTGTGCACTGTCACCTGATGCGGCCATTCCGGCGCCGTGAACGCTGATCGTTGGCCGGATGAGATGCGACTGTCCGACATCGAGTCACGTTGCATCTGCACCGCTTGCGGCAGGCGCGGCGGCGAGGTTAGACCAGCCTTCGATGATGAACGACGGCCCCGGCCATGGGGGCATTCGGGGTGTGGGAGGCCGGGGCCGCTGGAGGTGCTTGGCCCCTTGGGGAAGGCCTGGCGCCCGTAGCCTAGGATCATTCGGCGATCCGTTCTGTTCGCTTTCGGAC
>NZ_JBFUES010000280.1:0-7782 GCF_056403875.1 Bradyrhizobium sp. P2_E8 | reverse complement strand
GCCTATGCCTGAGAGCTCCGGCATGGTGATGTGGCCGTTCTCGACGCGGACGCCATCCGGGAAGCCGCCATAGGGCTGGAACAGGTCGGGATAGCTCTCGTTGCCGCCGAGGCCGAGGCCGGCGGCGATGTTGAGCGACATCTGGTGGCCGCCATGCGGGATGCAGCGGCTTGGCGACCAGCCATGGGTCTTCAGCACTTCGAGCGTGCGCTGGTATTCGCACAGGCCATAGGACAGCGCGCAGTCGAATTGCAGCCAGTCGCGGTCCGGACGCATGCCGCCATAGCGGATCAGGTTGCGGGCGTCCTGGTGACTGAACAGGTTTTCGCCTGTCGCCATCGGGCCGGGATAGAATTCGGCGAGTGCGGCCTGCAGCGCGTAGTCGAGGGGATCGCCGACCTCCTCGTACCAGAACAAGGGATAATCCCGCAGCATCTTGGCGTAGGCGATGCCGGTCTCCAGGTTGAAGCGGCCGTTGGCGTCGACGGCGAGCTGCGCGTCCCTGCCGATCTCCTTCAGCACCGCCTCGATGCGGGTGCGGTCCTCGTCGATATCAGCGCCGCCGATCTTCATCTTCACGACGTTGTAGCCGCGGTCGAGATAGCCGCGCATCTCGCCGCGTAGCATCGAGAGATCCTTGCCGGGATAGTAGTAGCCGCCGGCGGCGTAGACGAACACGCGCGGATTGGCTTTGACGCCGTGACGTTCGGCGAGCAGGCGGAACAGCGGCTTGCCGGCGATCTTCGCCACCGCGTCCCACACCGCCATGTCGATGGTGCCGACCGCGACCGAGCGCTCGCCGTGGCCGCCCGGCTTCTCGTTGGTCATCATCGCGGCCCAGACCTTGTCGGGGTCGAGATTGTCGCCGGCCGCATCCAGCAGCGATTTCGGATCGGCCTCCAGGATGCGCGAGGCGAAGCGCTCGCGGATCAGGCCGCCCTGCCCGTAGCGGCCGTTGGAGTTGAAGCCGTAGCCGACGACGCGCTTGCCGTCCGCTACGGCGTCGGTGACGACGGCAACGAGGCTCGTCGTCATCCTGGTGAAGTCGATATAGGCGTTGCGGATCGGCGAGGAGATCGGCTTGGTGATCTCGCGGACGTCGACGATGCGGACGGACATGGGATTGGCTTTCGGTGGTTATTTTCGTCATTGCGAGCGCAGCGAAGCAATCCAGTCTGCCACCGCGGAAATAGTCTGGATTGCTTCGTCGCAAGGGCTCCTCGCAATGACGAGGAGAGAGTGTCGCCGCGACCTATYTCTTATCCCGGAAATACGGCTCCACCGGTCCGTGCACCTTGATGGTCAGCGGGTTGCCGTAGCGATCCTTGGCATTGCCGGCGGTGACGCGGACCCAGCCTTCGCTGATGCAGTACTCCTCGACATTGGTCTTCTCGATGCCCTTGAAGCGGATGCCGACATCGCGCGCCAGGATGTCCGCGTTGTAATAGGGGCTGTTCGGATCGACCGACAGGCGGTCCGGAAATTCGTCGCTCATGATTGTCTCGCTCATAACAGGGTCTCGATTTGCTGCCGCAATCCTTCGGGCCGTGCGGTCGGCGCGTAGCGCGCGATCACCCGACCGGCACGGTCCACCAGGAATTTGGTGAAATTCCATTTGATGGAGGCGCCCAACAGGCCGGATTGCTGGCGTTTCAGGTACTCATACAAGGGATGCGCATTGGCGCCGTTGACGTCGATCTTCTCGAACAGGGGAAAGGTGACGTCGTAATGGGTCGAGCAGAATTCCTGGATCTCGCTCGCCTGCCCCGGCTCCTGCGCGCCGAACTGGTTGCAGGGAAAGCCCAGCACCGCGAAGCCGCGCGGCGAGAGATCGCGATAGAGATCCTCCAGGCCGCGATATTGCGGCGTGAAGCCGCATTTGCTCGCGGTGTTGACGATCAGCAGCACCTGCCCCTCGAAGCGGCGCATGGGCACTTCCTCGCCGAGCAGCGAGTTGGCCTTGAAGTCGTAAATCGCCGACATCGCTAACCCAGGGGGTCGATCGGCGACGGCGGCACGCCGCCCGCCTCGATCGCTTCGCCGGCGAGCAGGCACAGATCCTCGCGGTAGCGGCCGGACACGATATGCACGCCGACCGGCGCCTTGCCGACGAGGCCGGTGGAGACGACGAGGCCCGGCAGGCCCATGAAGGGAATCGCGATCTGCGGCAATTGCGCCTCCCAGACCCGCTTGAAGGACTCCTCGTCCTTGCGGTCGAGATGATCCGGGAACGGCAATTCGCCGGAGACCGGCGTCAGCAGCACCGCGTACTTCTCGAAGAACAGCATCCAGTCGCGGGTCAGCGTGGCGCGGCGGGTCAGCGCCTTCGCGTAATTCGCCTGGTCCATTGGCGTCACCCTGCTGCGGTTGCCGCGCAGGCAGGCCAGCGCGCCGGGATCGCCCTCGCGCTCGGCTGCCTCTAACTGCGCCTCATAGCCGTCGCCGAGCCAAAGCTTGATCTGCCACTCGACCGCTTCGCGCATCGGCGGGGTGTTCTCGATTACATCGACGGTCCACCCGGCACGCTCGAGGCGCTTGCCGGCATCGGTCACCGCCGCCTTCACCTCCGGCGTGGTCGCAAGGCCGTCCGGGTTGAGACAGAGCGCGGCGCGCTTCGGCCGCGCGGGGCCTTCCAGCGGCGCCGGCACATACCAGGGGTCGCGCACGTCGCGGGCCGCCATGGCCGCGAGCGAAATCCTGATGTCGTTGACGGTGCGCGCCAGGGGGCCGGACACCGCCATGATCTGCGGGCCGATCGGACGCTCCGGCAGCGCCGGATTGAAGGCGGGGATGCGGCCGAGGGTCGGGCGCAGGCCGTGCACGCCGCAGGCATAGGCGGGATAGCGGATCGAGCCGGCGATGTCGGTGCCATGGGCGATGTGGCCGATGCCGGCCGCGACCGCCGAGCCGGCGCCACCGGACGAGCCGCCCGGCGTCAGCGCGGCATCGCGGGGGTTCTTGGTGTCGCCATGGACCAGGTTGGTGGTGAACCAGCGATAGGAGAAGGCCGGGCAATTGGTGCGGCCGAGCAGGATGGCGCCCGCCTTCCGAAAGTTGGCGACCACCGGATTGTCCTCGCGCGCGATCAGGTCGCGCTGGAGTTTTAGGCCGTTGGTGGTGGCAAAGCCCTCCTGGTCGACATTGGCCTTGATGGTGACGGGGACGCCGGCCAGCACGCCGGGGTCCTCGCCCCTTGCGATGGCGGCATCGACGGCGTCGGCCTGCTTCAGCACGTCCTCCGGCCGGTGGTCGATCACGGCGTTAAGCTTTGGATTGACGGCGTCCAGGCGGGCGAGGCCGGCCTTGGCCGCCTCCCTGGCGGATACCTTTTTGGCCTTGACGAGGGTGGCGAGGTCGGCGGCCGACAGGCGCCAGAGATCTTGCATGACTTGCTCCGTATGACCGGCGTCTTTTAGCGCCGGGAACGCAGCAAAGCCATGCGGATTTCGCAGGGGCGAAGGGCGCCGTCGGCTCGGATTGCCGTCATTGCGAGGAGCCCTTGCGGCAATCCAGACTGCCTCCGCAGAGAGACTCTGGATTGCTTCGCTGCGCTCGCAATGACGGTGGAGGGAGCTGGGGGCCTCAATGCCTGGTCGCGGACTGAACCGGCATGTCCAGCAGCGCCTCGGTGAAGGGGAACTCCAGCACGACCTCGCCGTCGACGTCGGTGACCTCGATGACCGCCTCCATCAACGCTGGCTGGGTCCCCTCCGATTTCAGGACCTCCAGGATCATCTGGCGGGCGACCTCCCAGGCGCGATCGGGGTTGCGCAGGTCCTCGCCGTCGGGATCCACGATCAGTTCGTCGCCAATACGGGTGTTGAAGAAATATCTGGGCATGCCTCGATCCAATGGGGTCGCCTGTAGCCGATTGGAAGCCGTTCCATCCTCACAACTGGTTTATCCGGGACAGGGATCACGACCTATCGGCTATTTTTCTTATGTCATTGGCTCATCTTTAAGGCCGCAATACGCTCTCTTTGCAGTGCACCAATTCCGGCGGCCTACTACTTAGGTCGGGAAAATTTCACTGGCGAACTTTTCCCCCCGCAGTAGTTTAGCCCGTGGGCGGATACGTCCGAATTCATAAAAATGGAGAGCCAAATGGCCTGGAAAGCCCCGAAGATCGTCGAAGTGCCCTGCGGCATGGAAATCAACATGTATGTGAGCGCCACCCGCAAGTAAGCGGTTGGTGAGTTTGCGTTCTGCGCAGGTGGTTCTTTCGGTCGAGCACTCTCGGTTGCGCTGTCTTCCGGTCACGATGCGTTTCCGGAAGATAGATTTCGTGTCGACCTGAGATCCACCTCGCGACGTTGCCTCCAGGAGACGGATCATGCTTCGCGTCGTCGTCCTGGGCGCCGGGGCCGGCGGCGGAGTGCCGCAATGGAACTGCGGCTGCGAAGGTTGCCGCGCGGCCCGTGCCATCGGCGATGAGCTCTTGCGAACCCAGGCCTCGGTCGCCTTCAGCGGCGACGGCGAGCATTGGTTCCTGATCAACGCCTCTCCCGATCTTCGCCAGCAATTGAATGCCACGCCGCAACTGCACCCCAAGGCGGGCGCGCTGCGTCATACGCCGGTCGCGGGCGTGATCCTGACCAATGGCGAGGTGGATGCCGTGGCGGGTCTGCTGTCGATGCGCGAGGGCTCGCCTTTCACGATCTATGCGCATGAGAAGGTGCTGGCGATCCTCAGCGCCAACAGCATCTTCAACGTGCTGAACGAGAAGAACGTGCGGCGCCAGCCGATCGCCATCGGCGAGCCGTTCGAGCCTCGGCTGCCAGACGGTGCGCGGTCCGGAATCGAGGTGCTGCCCTTCGCGGTGCCGGGCAAGTCGGCCTGGTATCTGGAAGGCAAGGCGCATCCGGGCGGCGAGACCGGCGACGGCGATACGCTGGGCCTGAAGATCACCGACAAGACGACCGGCAAGTGCTTCTACTTCATCGCCGCCTGCGCCGAAGTGACCGACGCGCTCAAGGCCGAGATCGACGGCGCCGCGCTGGTGTTCTTCGACGGCACGGTCTGGCAGGACGACGAGATGATCAGGGCCGGGCTCGGCTACAAGACCGGCAAGAGCATGGGACACGTCGCGATGTCCGGCGACGACGGCGCGATCGCGCGGCTGGCCGATCTCGATATCGACAGGAAGCTGTTTCTGCATATCAATAACTCGAATCCGGCGCTGCTGCCCGCTTCACCCGAGCGGAAAGCGGCCGAGCAGGCGGGCTGGCAGATACCCGCGGACGGAACGGAGATCGTGCTGTGAATGCCGCATCACTAACTGGAATGACCGCGCTCTCGATCGGCAAGGACATCAGGCTCAACTCGGCCGAGGAGCTCGAGGCGACGCTGCGCCATATCGGGGCGACGCGCTATCACAGCCTGCATCCGTTCCATAAGCTGCTGCACGGCGGCAAGCTGAACAAGGGCCAGGTGCAGGCTTGGGCGCTGAACCGCTACTATTACCAGAGCACGATCCCGATCAAGGACGCGGTGGTGATCTCGCGCTTCCGCGACCGCGCCACGCGCCTGGAATGGCGCCACCGCATCGAGGACCATGACGGCGATGTCGGCTCCGAAGGCGGCATCGAGCGCTGGCTGAAGCTGACCGAAGGGCTCGGGCTCGACACCGCCTATGTGGAATCGACCGAAGGCATTCTCCCCGGCACGCGCTTCGCGGTGGAGGCCTATGTGCACTACTGCCGCGAGAAGAGCCCGCTGGAGGCGATCGCCTCCTCGCTCACGGAACTGTTCGCGCCGAACCTGCACGAAGAGCGGATCGCCGGCATGCTGGAGCACTATGACTTCGTCAATCCCGACATCATGAGCTACTTCAAGCGGCGCCTGGCGCAGGCACCGCGCGATGCCGGCTTCGCGCTCGACTATGTCAAGGCGCATGCCACGACGCCGGAACAGCGCGCGCAGGTGTGCAACGCACTGATCTTCAAGACCAACGTGCTGTGGGTGCAGCTGGATGCGCTCCAGCACGCCTATGTCGAGGGCCACATTCCGCCGGGCGCTTTCGTGCCCAAGGCGAGCTGAAGAGGAACCGTCATGGCCGGGCCGCGTCATATCAGTGTCAGCGAGGCCAGCCGCCCCGTGCTGCCGCGGCATGCCAAGCTGAAATACGACGAGACGCGCAAAGTCTGGGTGATCCTGGCGCCGGAGCGCGTGCTGGCACCGGACGAGATCGCGGTCGAGGTCTTGCAGCTCTGCAATGGCGAGCGTAGCGTCGGCGACGTCTCCGACCAGCTGGCGGCGAAATACGCCGCGCCGCGCGAGGCGATCCTGACCGACGTCATCGCCATGCTCCAGGATCTCGCCGACAAGGGCTTCCTCACCGAGGCCCGGGAGAAGACGTCATGAGCGATGTGCTCGGCAGTCCCACCGTTCCGCCCGACGCCAGCGACAGCCTCGCGGTGCTGGAGAAGCAGCGTTCGACGGCGGAGACCTTTGGCATTCCGCTCGCCGTGCTGCTCGAGATCACCCATCGCTGCCCGCTGCAATGTCCCTATTGCTCCAACCCGGTCGAGCTCGACCGTTCCGGCAAGGAGCTGACCACCGAGGAATGGAAGAAGGTGCTGAGCGAGCTCGCCGAGATCGGCGTGCTCCAGGTCCATTTTTCCGGCGGCGAGCCGACGGCGCGGAAGGACCTCGTCGAGCTGGTCAAGCATGCCAGCGACGTCGGCCTCTACACCAACCTCATCACCTCGGCCGTGCTGCTGACGCGCGAGAGGCTGAGCGAGCTGGCGGATGCCGGGCTCTGTCACGTGCAGATCAGCTTCCAGGGCGTCGAGGAGGCCCCCGCCGATCGCGTCGCGGGGTACCGAGGCGGCCACCGCAAGAAGCTCGAAGTGGCAAAATGGACGCGCGAGCTCGATCTGCCGCTCACCGTGAATGCGGTGATGCACCGGCAGAACCTGCACCAGCTCCCCGACATCATCCAGATGTCGATCGATCTCGACGCCGACCGGCTCGAGGTCGCCAACGTGCAATATTACGGCTGGGCGCTGAAGAACCGCGCCGCCTTGATGCCGACGGTGGCGCAGCTCGACGAGTGCACCCGCATCGTCGAGGAAGCACGCGAACGGCTCAAGGGCCGGCTTTCGATCGACTACGTGGTGCCGGATTATTACGCGCTGCGGCCGAAGAAGTGCATGGGCGGCTGGGGCCGGCAGTTCTTCAACATCTCGCCGGCCGGCAAGGTGCTGCCCTGCCACGCCGCCGAGAGCATCACCGGGCTCGACTTCGAATCCGTGCGCTCCAACCATTCGATCGCCTGGATCTGGCAGAACTCCGACGCCTTCAACCGCTATCGCGGCACCGGCTGGATGAAGGAGCCCTGCAAGTCCTGCGAATTCCGTGAGATCGATTTCGGCGGCTGCCGCTGCCAGGCCTTCGCGCTGACCGGTGATGCCGCCAACACCGATCCCGCCTGCGCGCTGTCGCCGCTGCACGAGACCATCTTCAAGCAGGCCGAGCGCGAGGCCGAGGGCGAGACCAACCGCTTCCTCTACCGCAACTTTGCCGGTGGCACCCTGGAATCCGAGAATGGCGCCTGACGCCGACGCCGCCAGTTCGGTCAAACGCGCCGATCCCTTTGCGCCGCTGACCTCCGAGATGCTCGACGTCGGCGACGGCCACGAGCTCTATGTCGAGAGCGTCGGCCGGACCGACGGCATTCCCGCGATCTACCTCCATGGCGGGCCCGGCAGCGGCTGCCAGCCCGATCATCGCCGCCTGTTCGATCCCGACCGTTTCTGCGCCGTGCTGTTCGACCAGCGC
>NZ_JBFUES010000279.1:0-7801 GCF_056403875.1 Bradyrhizobium sp. P2_E8 | reverse complement strand
GCCTCCACACCGTCATTGCGAGCGAAGCGAAGCAATCCAGACTCTCACCGCGGAGACACTCTGGATTGCTTCGYCGCAWGAGCTCCTCGCAATGACGAGCGGATAGAGCTTTAGCCGAACCGGTGTGCGTAGCGGTCCACCGTCAGCGCGCTGACGTCGATGTCCGGCTTCTTGCCCGACAGCATGTCCGCGAGCACCCGCCCCGAGCCGCAGGACATGGTCCAGCCGAGCGTGCCGTGGCCGGTGTTGAGGTGGAGGTTGGCGTATTGGGTCGGGCCGATCACCGGCGGGCCGTCCGGCGTCATCGGGCGCAGGCCGCTCCAGAACGTCGCTTTCGAGAGATCGCCGCCGCGCGGGAATAGTTCGGTCAAGGAGTGATCGAGGGTGGCGCGGCGCGCATCATAGAGCTTGCTCGAATAGCCCGAGATTTCGGCGGTGCCGCCGACACGGATGCGATTGCCGAGGCGCGTGATCGCGACCTTGTAGCTCTCGTCCATCACGGTCGATTCCGGCGCGCCCGAGGCGTCCTTGATCGGCACCGTGATCGAATAGCCCTTCACCGGATAGACCGGCAGCGAGATGCCGAGCGGCGCAGCGAGCCGCGACGACCAGCTTCCGAGCGCGAGGACGTAGGCGTCGGCCTGCAACAGGCCGGCGCTGGTCGCGACGCCGCTGACGCGCGCGCCGACCGTGACGATGCGGTCGATGCCGGTGTTGAACATGAAGCGCACGCCGAGCGCCTGGGCGTGCTTGGCCAGCGCCTGCGTGAACATGTGGCAGTCACCGGTCTCGTCCTGCGGCAGGCGAAGTCCGCCGGCGAACTTCTCCTTCACGCCGGCGAGCGCCGGCTCGACCGCGATGCAGCCCTCGCGGCTCAGCACCTCAAAGGGCACGCCATATTGCTTGAGCACGGCGATGTCTTCGCCGGTGCCGTCGAGCTGCGCCTGGTAGCGGAACAGCTGGAGCGTGCCCTGCGAGCGCTCGTCATATTGAATTCCGATGTCGCGGCGCAGGTCGCGCAGGCTGTCGCGGCTGTATTCCGCGATCGGGATCATCCGGCTCTTGTTGACCGCGTAGCGCGCGCTGGTGCAGTTGCGCAGCATCTTGAGCAGCCAGACCCACATCACGGGATCGAGCTTCGGCCGGATCACCAGCGGGCCGTGCTTCATCAAGAGCCACTTGACCGCCTTCACCGGCACCCCGGGCCCGGCCCAGGGCGAGGAATAGCCGGGCGACACCTCGCCGGCATTGGCGAAGGATGTCTCCAGTGCCGGCTCCGGCTGACGGTCGACGACCGTCACCTCGTGGCCGGCACGCGCAAGGTAGTAGGCCGAGGTGACGCCGATGACACCGCTGCCGAGGATCAGAACTTTCACGCTTGGTCAAACTCCTGCGGCATCACGCTCGCCGCTGCAAGGAAACCACTCGCAACGGCGAGAGCAATTATCAGGCCACCCGCTTGATGGCGTCGCCCAGGATCGACACGATGTCGTCGATGTGGCTCTTCTCGACGATGAGCGGCGGCGACAGCGCGAAGGAGTCGCCGCTCATACGGAAGTACAGGCCGCGATTGAAGCAGTCGACCATCACGTCGTAGCCGCGCGCGCCGACCGCGCCGTCACGCGACGACAGCTCGACCGCGCCCATCAGGCCGCAATTGCGGATGTCGACGACGTTGGGCAGGCCCTTCAGCGAATGCAGCGCATCGCGCCAGTATTCGGCGATCGAGGCACCGCGCGTGAGCAGGCCCTCGTCCTTGTAGATGTCGAGCGTCGCGATACCCGCGGCGCAGGCGGTCGGATGCGCGGAGTAGGTGTAGCCGTGGAACAGCTCCATCTGGTTCTCGGGGCCGACCATCATGCCGTCGTGAATCTTGCGGCTGGCGAACACCGCGCCGCAGGGAATGGTGCCATTGGTGATGCCCTTGGCCGTCGTCATCAGGTCCGGCGTGACGCCGAAGAAGTTGGCGGCGAACGGCGTGCCGAGGCGGCCGAAGCCGGTGATGACCTCGTCGAAGATCAGGAGGATGCCGTGCTTGTCGCAGATCTCGCGCAGGCGCTGGAGATAGCCCTTCGGCGGCGGCAGCACTGCGGTCGAACCGGGCACCGGCTCGACGATGACGGCGGCGATCGTCTCGGCGCCGTGCAAGGCCACCAGGCGCTCGAGATCGTCGGCGAGCTCGGCACCATGCTCCGGCTGATCCTTGGCGAAGGCGTTGCGGCTGAGATCATGGGTGTGGCGAATGTGGTCGACGCCCGGCAGCAGGGTCGCGAAGGCGCGGCGGTTGGCAACCATGCCGCCGACCGACGTGCCGCCGAAGCCGACGCCGTGATAACCGCGCTCGCGGCCGATCAGGCGGGTGCGGCTCGCCTGGCCGTTGGCGCGATGATAGGCGAGCGCGATCTTGAGCGCGGTGTCGACCGACTCGGAGCCGGAGTTGGTGAAGAAGATCCGGTCGAGGCCCTTCGGCGCGATCTCGGCGAGCCGCTCGGCGAAGTCGAACGCCAGCGGATGGCCCATCTGGAACGTGGGCGCGAAGTCCAGCGTCATCAGCTGCCGCTCGACCGCGGCGGCGATCTGCTTGCGGCCGTGGCCGGCATTGACGCACCAGAGACCGGCGGAACCGTCGATCACCTTGCGGCCGTCGACGGTGGTGTAGTGCATGCCCTCGGCCGAGGAGAACAGGCGCGGCGCCTTCTTGAACTGCCGGTTGGCCGTGAACGGCATCCAGAACGAGTCGGTCTTGATGGTGTTCGGAATCTGATGAAGGGTCACGGCCGCGCTCCTTTGCTGACCTGCTAGCAGAGGCACGGCTTCCAAGGCGCAACAAGTCCTTTTCTGGTGAGCTGCAAGCCATTGATTTTACTGAGGCCGTTGGTCCATATTTGCGCGATCCGCAACACATGCAACAGGGACCAGGGGCATGAGCGTCGACATCGGTGGACGGCTGCGATTCATCCGGGCGCGCCAGAAGCTGTCGCAGCGCGAGCTTGCCAAGCGCGCCGGCGTCACCAATTCGACGATTTCGCTGATCGAATCCAACCAGATGAACCCGTCGGTCGGCGCGCTCAAGCGCATCCTCGACGGGATCCCGATGGGCCTCGCCGAGTTCTTCGCGCTGGAGCCGGAGAGCCGGCGCAAGATCTTCTATCGCGCCGAAGAGCTGACCGAGGTCGGCAAGAAGCCGATCTCGTATCGGCAAGTCGGCGACAATCTGTTCGGCCGCAGCCTGCAGATTTTGAAGGAGCGCTACGAGCCCGGCAGCGACACCGGGCGCGTGCATCTCGTCCATGACGGCGAGGAAGGCGGCATCGTGATCTCGGGCAAGCTCGAAGTCACGGTCGAGGACGAGCGCCGCATCCTCAATCCCGGCGATGCCTATTATTTCGAGAGCCGCCGCCCGCATCGCTTCCGCTGCGTCGGCGGCAAGCCGTGCGAAGTGATCTCGGCCTGCACGCCGCCGACATTTTGACGCACATCAAGATCCCCCGGAATGTTACGGACGGCCCGATATCTTACGGAGCTTGAGCCATCTCAATTTCGGCGAGCCAAACCGCTATATATTACGAACCGTAGCCGAGCAGCCTGGCGCAAAGGTGCTGAGGTTATGGCCCCGGACTCCTAGGCATTCCGGGGCCGCTTCGTAACAGGGCTTGCYGATGAAGATCACGCTCGCCAATGCAGAAGCCGCGCTCGACGAAGTTCGGCGCGATGCCGATAAGCTCCACTCGCGCGAGCTGCGCGAGGCCATCGCCCAATACATCGAGACGCAGCGAGAGGCGATCAAGGCCCTGCGGCGGAAGATGAACTGACGCTGCGACGCGGGTCGCTGGCCGCGCGGCCTTCTCCGCGCGGCTCTCATTTGACATCGCCGCAGCGTTCAAGACTGCGTCAGCAATTGCTCGATCCGGATCGGAAAACGCCGCACCCGCACGCCGGTCGCGTGCCAGACGGCGTTGGCGACTGCGCCGGCGCTGCCGGTGATGCCGATCTCGCCGACGCCCTTGATGCCGAGCGCATTCACATGCGGGTCGTGCTCCTCGACCGTGATCACGTCGAGCGGCGGCACGTCGGCATTCACGGGGATGTGGTACTCGCCAAGATTGGCGTTCATGATCCGGCCGCTGCGGCGGTCGGTGATGGCTTCCTCGTGCAGCGCAAAGGACATGCCCCAGATCATGCCGCCGAACAACTGGCTCTTCACCAGATGCGGATTGACGATGCGCCCCGCGGCGAAGGCGCCGACCATGCGCGTGACGCGGACCTGGCCGAGTTCGGGATCGACCTTCACCTCCGCGAACACCGCGCCATGGGCGTGCATCGCATACTCCTCCATCGCCGCGGGATTCGGCGCGCCGGTGCCGCGCGCCTCGACCTCCGCGACGCCGGCACGCGCGAGGATCTCGGCATAGCTCTCGCCGCGACTCTCGTCGTCGCGCCGGAACAGCTTTCCGTCACGCGCGACCACGCCGGCATTGCCCGCTCCGAACAGCGGCGAGCGCTCGTCATTGGTGGCGAGAGCGGCGAGCTTTGCAATCACGGCCGCGCCGGCGCTGTGGATCGCAGCGCCCGCGGTCGCCGTGTGCGCCGAGCCGCCGGCAATGCCGGCGTCGGGCAGGTCCGACGTGCCGGCCTTGAATTCGACGCGGTCGATATCGAGACCGAGACCGTCGGCTGCGATCTGGGCGAGTGCCGTCCAGGCGCCCTGCCCCATGTCGTGCGCGCCGATCTCCATCGCGCCGGTGCCGTCGCGACGGATCGCCGCGCGCGCTTCCGCCTGGAACATCAGCGCCGGGAAGGTCGCGGTGCCCATGCCCCAGCCGACCAGATGACCGGCGTCGTCGCGCATCCGCCGCGGCTGGAGCGAGCGCTTGGCCCAGCCGAAGCGTGCGGCGCCCTGTTCGTAGCAGGCACGCAGCGCCTTGGATGAGAATGGCTTTCCGGTGATCGGCTCGACCTCGGCATAGTTCTTCAGACGGAACGCGAGCGGATCGATGCCGCAGGCCCAGGCCATCTCGTCGATCGCGCTTTCCAGCGCGATCGAGCCGGTCGCCTCGCCGGGGGCGCGCATGAACAGCGGCGTGCCGGTGTTGACGCGCACGGCATCGTGAGAAGTGCGGATCGCAGGGCTCGCATAGAGCGTGTGCGAGGCATCGGCCGCGGGCTCGTAGAAATCGTCGAACGTGCTCGACACGGTCCTCGCATGATGATCGAGCGCGGTCAGGCGTCCCTCGCCGTCGGCCCCGATGCGCAGCCGCTGGCGCGTCGGCGCACGATGACCGACCGGGCCATACATCTGCTCACGGCGCAGCACGAGCTTCACGGGCCGGCCGGCGAGCTTGGCCGCCATGATGCCGAGGGTCTGCGGCCCGGCCAAGAATCCCTTGGAGCCGAAGCCGCCACCGAGGAACGGGCTGCGGATGTGGATCTTGTCCGGCGCGATGCCGAACAGCTCGGCGATGCGCCCGAGCGACAGCATCAGGCCCTGGGTCGGCATGTCGACCGAAAGGCTATCGCCGTCCCACGACGCCACGATCGCATGCGGCTCCATGGCGTTGTGATATTGCGGCGGCGTCTCGTAAGTCGCGTCGATCTGCTTCTCGGCCGAGGCAAGCCCCGTCTCGACATCGCCGTGGCGATTTTCCGTCGGGTTGCCGACGCCGACGACCGGCGGCACGAAGCTTTCGCCGGCATCGAGGCCGACGAGCGCAGGCAGCGTCTCGTAGCGCGGCGCCAGCAGCACCGCACCTTCCGTCGCGGCCTCCAGCGTTTCGGCGATCACGACGGCGATCGGCTGGTTGGCGTAGCGGACCTCGTCGCTCTGCAGCACCTCCATCCGGAACACGAACGGGTTGGTCTTGATCTCCGGGTCGACCGCGAGCGGCGGCTTGTGGTCTGATGTCATCACGTCGACGACGCCGGGATGGCGCTTGGCAGCCGTGACATCGAGCGAGGCCACGCGGCCGCGCGAAATGCTCGAGACCGCCATCACCGCAAACAGCATGCCGGGCGGATGATTGTCGGCGGCATAGGTCGCCTGCCCCTTGACCTTGAGGATGCCGTCGCGCCGGGTCAGCGGCTGGCCGATGTTCGAGCCGTGGCGCAGATTGGCGGGAGCGCTGGTGAGATTGAGCTCAGGCATGGATGGCTCCGGAGGTCGAGGCAAAGGGAGAGGCCGGCAGCGCCGGCAGGCGCGCCGGCGTACCGGCGGCGGCGAGGGTCAGCGCGCGCACGACGATGCGGCGGGCGAGCTCGATCTTGAAGGCGTTGTCGCCGGACGGTTTTGCGTCGGTGAGCGCGCGCCAGGCGGCTTCCTGGAAGGCGTCGGCCGTTGGCGCAACACCCTTGAGAACGTCTTCCGCGGTGCGCGCACGCCAGGGCTTTGCGGCAACGCCGCCGAGCGCGATGCGCGCCTCCTTGATCTTGCCGTTCTCGATCTGCAACGCAGCGGCGGCCGAGACGACGGCAAAGGCGTAAGAGGTACGCTCGCGAACCTTGAGGTAGCGCGCATGCGCCGCAAAGTCGCGCGCCGAAGGCGGCAGACGCACCGCCGTGATCAGGTCGCCGGGTTCGAGCGCGGACTCGCGCTGAGGCGTATCGCCGGGCAGGCGATGCAGCTCGTCCAGCCCGATCTCGCGACGACCGTTCCTGCCCTCGATCTCGACGATGGCATCGAGTGCGACCAGGGGAACGCAGAAATCCGAGGGATGCGTGGCGATGCAGCTCTCGCTCCAGCCGAGCACGGCATGGGCGCGGTTCTCGCCGTCGCGGGCGTCGCAGCCACTGCCCGCCTCGCGCTTGTTGCAGCGGCTCGCCGTGTCATAGAAATACGCACAGCGCGTCCGTTGCAGCAGATTGCCGCCGACGGTGGCGGCATTGCGCAGTTGCGCGGATGCGCCGGAGAGCAGCGCTTCGGCGACCGCCGGATGGGACCTTGCGAAGTCGGCATCGTGCGCGAGATCGGCATTGCTGACCAGCGCGCCGATGCGCAACGACCCGTCGGCGAGATGCTCGATTCCGTCGAGCCCCTCGAGATGCGTGACATCGACCAGGCGATCCGGACGGCTGACGCCGCCCTTCATCAGATCGAGCAAATTGGTGCCGGCGGCGAGATAGGTCGCGCCCGGCTGGGCGGCGGCGGCAACAGCCTCGGCAACCGTAGCCGGCCTAACATAATCGAACGGTTTCATGCGGAGCGCCTCTGATTGGATTCGTCCATGCGTTCTTGCGCCTCGCGCACCGCATCGACGATGCCGGCATAGGCGCCGCAGCGGCAGAGATTGCCGCTCATGCATTCGCGGATGCGTTCGGGATCATCGCCGGCCTGGGCCTCGCGCATCATGCCGATCGCGCTCATGATCTGGCCGGGCGTACAGAAACCGCACTGGAATCCGTCATGGGCGATGAAGGCGGCCTGCACCGGGTGGAGCTGGTCGCCGCGCGCGACGCCTTCGATGGTGAGGATGTCGGCGCCGTCATGGCTGATGGCCAGCGCGAGGCAGGAATTGATGCGCTTGCCGTCGACGAGAATGGTGCAGGCGCCGCACTGGCCGCGGTCGCATCCCTTCTTGGTTCCGGTCAGATGGAGGCGCTCACGCAGGAGATCGAGCAGCGTGACGCGCGGATCGTCGAGGACGAAGTCGCGCCGCGCACCGTTCACGGTGAGGCTGATGGAGTGGTTCATACAAGGCTCCGATCAGATATGGACATGAGTGATCGCGCAGCGCGCCACCGCCGTGGCCGCCGTCGATATGCGCTGGCCAGGCGGAAGCCGGCCAACATCCCAGCGAAGMTACGGAGG
>NZ_JBFUES010000278.1:0-7815 GCF_056403875.1 Bradyrhizobium sp. P2_E8 | reverse complement strand
TCCTTGATCTCCTGCGCCCAGATCGTCGGGAAGCCGCGGATCGCGTCCGATCCAGAGGCGGCCCCGGCGACCACGGCCGCCCCCTTCAACAGCGTGCGGCGGCTCAGCTTTTTCTGCCGTACGTCCCTGGTCTCCGACGGATCGGCCGCGGATGTTCCCTTGTCCCTGTCAAGCATGGCAACCCTCGTTGGCTACAATGAACGCTCGCACCGGTCGCCATTGACCGGCTGCGGAATTGATCAGTTGCGCGTGAGGCTATGGGCGGGATTTTGCGAAGTAAAATTGGAAGTAAAAATTCGCGATATAAGGGGGGCTAATGGTTCGGGCGGCTGCATTTGCTTTTGGCAGCACGCATAAGAAGGCGTCAGGACGTGCATACAAGACGGCGAATTCAACGCGGCGGGCTTTTCCACGCAGCACGTGCGACAGGGCTTGCGCTGCTCGCTGCCGGAACATCGTGCGCGGCGCATGCCGGCGCGGTGTCGATCGCGCCTGCGGGGCTGCAAGCGATCGGTACCATCGATCCCCGCTTTCAGTCCTACAACATCGAGATGGTGGAGGTGACCGGCGGCCGGTTCTGGAAGCCTTATCCGCAGACGATGCGCGCGCCGGCCGACACGGATCGCTACAGCTACAGACCTCCGATCGATCTCGGACACACGCGTCTGCGCAAGCTCGCGGCGGCGTTGGCGCCGGCGTATCTGCGCGTGAGCGGCACCTGGGCCAATGCGACGTTCTTCGCCGACATCGAGCGTGCGCCGACCGCGCCGCCGCCGGGATTCAACGCGGTGCTAAGCCGCGCGCAGTGGCGCGGCGTCGTCGACTTTGCGCGCGCGGTCGATGCGGAAATCGTCACCTCCTTTGCCATCAGCCCGGGCAGCCGCGATGCGGATGGCCTTTGGAGGCCGGATCAGGCGCAACGGCTGATCGACTATACGCGTTCGCTGAGCGGCCACATCGCCGCCGCCGAATTCATGAACGAGCCGACGCTCGCGGCGACGAACGGCGCGCCGCCCGGATACGATGCGAAGGCTTATGTCCGCGATGTCGGGATCTTTCACGAGTGGATGCTGCGCGCCGCGCCGGGGACGCTGATCGTCGGACCAGGCTCGGTCGGCGACACCGCTTCCGCCGACGCCTCCGGCCTCCGCACGCGCGACCTGCTCGCCGCCTCGGGCTCCGCTGTCGATCGCTTCGCCTATCATCACTACAACACGATCTCGCCGCGCTGCGGCGGCAGCGATGAGCCGGCAGGCGCGCTGTCCGAAGCGTGGCTCGCCCGCACCGATGCCGCGCTATCGACTTACAGATCGCTGCGCGACGAATTCGCGCCGGCCAAGCCGATCTGGCTGACGGAAACCGCCGACGCCGCCTGCGGCGGCAATCGCTGGGACAAGACTTTCCTCGATACGTTCCGCTATCTCGACCAGCTCGGACGCATGGCCAAGGCGGGCGTTCAAGTGGTGATGCACAACACGCTGGCCGCGAGCGATTACGGATTGCTGGACGAGAAGACGTTCCGCCCGCGGCCCAATTATTGGGGCGCGCTGCTCTGGCACCGCCTGATGGGAACGATCGTGCTCGACGCGAACGCAGTCGCCGCGCCAGATCTCCATCTCTACGCGCATTGCCATCCGGGCATGCGGGGCGCCGTGTCCGTGCTTGCGATCAACGCGTCGCGGCAAGCACCATCCACCCTGACGCTGTCACACCCCGTCGAGAGTTACACGTTGCATGCGACGCAGCTGCAAGACGCGACCGTGCAGTTGAATGGCAAGACACTCGCGCTGAGTGCTGATGACGAACTGCCCCGACTTGGGCCGCGCGCAACACCCGCGGGAGCGATCCGGCTTGCGCCGGCGACCATCACCTTCCTGGTGTTTCCGGCGGCCGCGAATCGTGCCTGTAGTTAGCCGCCCTCAGGATTTCAGCGCGTCGCGCGCCGTCTCCGGCGCCATCAGAGTCGCTATGATCGTGATGATCGACAGCGCGATGATGTAGACCGACACCGCCCAATACGAGCCGGCCCAAGCGAGCAGCGCGGTTGCGATCAACGGCGAGAAGCCGCCGCTGAGCGCGGCCGCGACGTTGGCACCAAGTGATGCGCCGCTGTAGCGCACCTGGGTGCGGAACAACTCCGGCATGAACGCGGCCTTCGGTCCGAACAGCAGCGCATGCGTCAGCGTCATCGTGACGACGAGCGCGAGCGTGATCAGCGCCGGATCCCTGGTGTCGAGGAACCAGAACAGCGGAAACGCCAGCGCCACCGAGAACACGCCGCCGGCGAGATACAGCGCCTTGCGTCCGAAGATATCGGACAGCCAGCCTGCAAGCGGCAATGTGGCGAATTCGACGATCGCGGCATAGACCACCGCATCCAGGATCACCTGGCGCGGCAGGCCGAGCTTTGTCGTGGCGTAGACCACGGTGAAGACGGTGAGGAGATAGGCGAGCCCGACTTCCGAAACCGTGATGCCGACCGCCAGCAGGAAGCTGTGCCAGTCCCGGCGAAGCACTTCCCATACCGGCTGCGCCAGCACCTCCTTGCGCTCGACCACCTCCTTGAAGTGCGGCGTCTCCGCAAGCTTGAGCCGCACGATGAAGCCGACACCGACGAGCACAATGCTGATCAGGAACGGCACGCGCCAGCCCCAGCTCAGGAAGTCGGCCTCAGGCAGCTTCGTCATCAGGGCGAAGATGCCGGTGGATGCAGCAACGCCGACAGGAAAGCCGATCTGCACCAGGCTGCCGTAGAAGCCGCGGCGATTGCCGGCATGTTCGATCACCATGACGACCGCACCGCTCCATTCGCCGCCGAGCCCGATGCCCTGGACGAAGYGCAGGATGATGAGCAGGATCGGCGCCCAGACGCCGATCTGGCTGTAGGTCGGCAGGCAGCCGATCAGGAAGGTGCCGAGGCCCATCGCGATCATGGTCGCGACCAGCATCGTCTTGCGGCCGAGCCGGTCGCCATAGTGCCCGATGATCGCGCCGCCGATCGGCCGCGCCACGAAGCCGACCGCATAGGTCGAGAACGCCGCGAGCGTGCCGACGAACGGATCGAAGCTCGGAAAGAACAGCTTGTTCAGCACCAGCGCCGCCGCCGTGCCGTAGATCAGGAAGTCGTACCATTCGATCGCGGTGCCGAGCGCGCTCGCCCACACCACATGCGCCGTCGTCGATCTCTCCGCCGCGCCGGAGACCCCCGTTGCTGCCGTCATTCCATGCCCCAAAGATTCCCGGAGCATCATGGCCAATCGCGATGGCGGTTGCAACCTGCGGGGGTGTTGCCACTGGCGATGACCACAGCGCGAGATGATGGCGCGCAACTGCATCAACACCGTCATTGCGAGGAGCCCTCGCGACGAAACTGCCTCCACGGAGAAAGTCTGGATTGCTTCGCTGCGCTCGCAATGACGGGTGTTGAGGCGGTTACGGTTCCCGTCGTCCGCCAGCACAGCGGAACCTTCCAGGCTATTATTCGCTATTGACAAACTAATTCGCTAATATCTAATTTGCTGCTACGATAATCGGCCGCGCAAAGCGGCCCACAAAAGAGAGGGAACGACGATGAGAGGGTTTTTGGCCTGCGCCATGCTCGCGGCCATGACTTCGGCTGCCATGACGTCCACCGCGATCGCGCAGGTCTCCGACGATGCGGTGCGGATCGGCGTGCTGACGGATCTGTCGAGCTGGGGCCGCGACAACAGCGGGCCGGGGTCGGTGGAAGCCGCGAAAATGGCGGTCGAGGAATTCGGGCCGACCGTGCTCGGCAAGCCGATCGAGATCATCAGCGCCGACCACCAGATGAAGACCGACGTCGGCGTGCAGATCGTGCGCGGCTGGTTCGACAACGGCAAGGTCGACGCCGTCGTCGACATTCCCAATTCCGGCATCGCGATCGCCGTCCACAACATGGTGCGGGAGCGCAACAAGATCGCCCTGCTCTCCGGTCCCGGCGCGAGCTCGCTGACGGACGAGCTGTGCAGCCCGAACACCGTGCATTTCACCTACGACACCTATGCCCTGTCGAAGGTGACCGCCTCCGCCGTGATCAAGGAGGGCGGAAAATCCTGGTACTTCGTCACCGCCGACTACGCCTTCGGCCAACAGCTCGAGAAGGACGCCACGCGCTTCATCAACGAGATGGGCGGCAAGGTGCTCGGTGGCGTGAAGCACCCCACCAATACCGCGGACTTCTCGTCCTTCGCCCTCCAGGCACAGAGCTCGAAATCCGACGTCGTCGCCTTCGCCAATGCCGGCCAGGACACCGACAACGCCATCAAGCAGTCCGGCGAGTTCGGCCTGGTCCAGGGCGGCCAGAAGCTCGTCGGCCTGCTGATGTTCGACACCGACGTGCACGCAATCGGCCTCAAGGCCGCGCAGGGCACCTACATGACCACGGCCGCGTACTGGAACATGGACGAGGCAACCCGCGCCTGGTCGAAGAAGTTCTACGAGCGCACCAAGGTGATGCCGACCATGATCCACACCGGCGTCTACGGCTCGGTGCTGCATTACCTGAAAGGCATCAAGGCGGCCGGCACCGACGATCCCGCCAAGGTGATGGCCAAGATGCGCGAGCTGCCGATCGAGGATATCTTCGTCCATGGCGGCAAGTTGCGCGAGGACGGCCGCGTCATCCGCGACATGTATCTGGCCAAGGTGAAGTCGCCCGAGCAGTCAAGGGAACCCTGGGATTACCTGGAGATCATCAAGACGGTGAAGGGCGAGGACGCCTTCCGTCCGGTCTCCGAGTCCAAATGTCCGCTGCTGAAGAAGTGAGGCCCGCATGACCGGCAACGACGCAGTTGAGACTTACGAGTGCGATGTGCTCGTCGCCGGATCGGGCGCCTCCGGCATGTCGGCCGCGATCACCGCGCGCTATCGCGGCCTCGACGTGCTGATCGTCGAGAAGGAGCCGCGTTTCGGCGGCACCACCGCCCGCTCCGGCGGCTGGCTCTGGATCCCCGGCACCTCGCTGGCGAAGGCCTATGGCATCGAGGAGACGCCGGAGCAGGCCCGCACATATCTGCGGCACGAGGCCGGCAACAATTTCGACGCCGCGCGCGTCGATGCGTTCCTGAGCGCCGGTCCCGAGGCGGTGGATTTCTTCACCACCAAGACCGCCCTGCGCTTCGACATGCCCCTGGTGTTCCCGGACTATCACGCCGAAGCGCCCGGCGGCGCGCAAGGCGGCCGCTCCATGGTGACGCGCCCGTTCGACGGCCGCGAGCTCGGCGAGCAGATCAAGACGCTCGGCATGCCGCTGCCCGAGCTGACTGTGTTCGGCATGATGTTGGGCTCCGGCAAGGAGATCATCCATTTCATGCGGGTGACGAAATCGCTGACCTCCGCGGTCTATGTCGCAAAGCGCCTGTCGCGGCATCTGATGGACGTGCTGCGCTACGGCCGCGGCATGACGCTGACCAATGGCAACGCGCTGGCGGGGCGGCTGGCGAAATCGGCGCTCGATCTCAAGATTCCGATGTGGCTGTCCTCTCCCGTGCGCGAGCTGACGGTCGAGAGTGGCACTGTCACCGGCGCCGTCGTCACCCGCGACGGGCGAGATATACGCATTCGCGCAAGACAAGGCGTCGTGCTCGCCTGCGGCGGCTTTCCGCATGACGTCGAACGCCGCAAGAAAATGTTTCCGCATGCGCCGACCGGCAACGAGCACTATTCGCCGGGCCCCACCGGCAACACCGGCGACGGCTTGCGCCTTGCGGAAGGCGCCGGCGGACATGTCGAGGACCGTCTGCCGAATGCCGCGGCCTGGGTGCCGGTGTCGCTCACCACGCGCAAGGACGGCTCGAAGGGCGTGATGCCGCATTTCATCGACCGCGCCAAGCCCGGCGTGATCGCGGTGATGCGCGACGGCAGGCGGTTTGCCAATGAAGGCAATTCCTACCACGACTTCGTCCAGGCCATGGTCAAGGCGGCCAAGCCCGGCGAGGAGATCGCGGCCTTCCTCGTCTGCGATCACAAGACGCTGCGGAAGTACGGCCTCGGCTGCGTGCCGCCCTTCCCGATGCCAACCGGCCATCACCTCAAGACCGGCTACCTCATGCGCGGCGACACGTTAGAGGCGCTCGCGGCGCAAGCCGGCATCGACGCCACGGCGTTCGCCGCGACCGTCAGGCAGTTCAATGCGACCGCGCCGCTGGGACACGATGCCGCCTTCGGCAAGGGCTCGAAGGCCTACAACCGCTACCAGGGCGATGCGCTGCACGGCCCCAATCCCTGCGTTGCACCGATCGAGAACGGCCCGTTCTACGCCATCAAGATGGTGATCGGCGACCTCGGCACCTATGCCGGCATCGTCACCGATGAGAACGCGCGGGCGCTCGATGCCGAGGGCCGCGTCATTCCCGGGCTCTACGCCGCCGGCAACGACATGGCGAGCATCATGGGCGGCAATTATCCCGGCGCCGGCATCACGCTTGGGCCGGCGCTGACCTTCGGCTACATTGCCGGCCGTCATCTCGCCGACAGCGCCGCCAAGCGCAACGCGGCGTAAGCATACGCCAGGAGGCGCATGAAGAGAGAAAGCCGCGGCATCCAGTCGATCGAGGTCGGCGGAGAACTGCTCCGCGCCCTCGCCCGCAGCGGCGAGCCGATGATGCTGCGCGACCTCGCGCGCGAGGCCGGCATGACGCCGGCCAAGGCGCATCCTTATCTGGCCAGCTTCTCCCGCATCGGGCTGATCGAGCAGGACGAGACCACCGGCCGCTACGAGATCGGCGCGCTGGCGCTGGAACTCGGCCTCATCAGCCTGCGCCGCCTCTCCGGCGTGCGCATCGCCGGACCAAAGATCGCGGCGCTTGCGAGCCAGATCGGCCACGCGGTCTCGCTGGCCGTCTGGGGCACGCATGGTCCGACCGTGGTGCAGTTAGAGGAGCCGGGCCAGCCGGTGCACATCGTAATGCGGGCCGGCTCGGTGATGGCGCTGCTGGAGACCGCGACCGGCCGCGCCTTCGCGGCCTTCCTGCCGGAGAAAACCATCAATGCCGCGCTCGAAAGCGGCCTCGACCGCCACGGCGTCGGTTACAATCCGAAGCGGGCGGTGAAAGGCGCGAAGGTCACCGACATGCTCGCTGAAGTCCGCAAGCACGGCCTCGCCCGGGCGCTCGGCGATCCCCTGCCCGGCGTCAATGCATTCTCGGCACCGGTGTTCGATCACGCCGGCCATGTCGCGCTGGTCATCACCGCGATGGGACCGGAAGGCACGTTCGATGCGCGCTGGGACAGCCCGATCGCGCATGCCTTGCGCGACTGCGCCGGCGTCATCTCGAAGCGGCTGGGCTACGGGATCACGGTTGCGGCGGAGTGAGGCCTCGCAGCCCGACACAAACACCGCTGTCATGCCCCGCGAAGGCGGGGCATCCAGTACGCCGCGGCCTATCGATTCAAACACGACCGTCTCGGAGCACTGGATCGCCCGCCTTCGCGGGCGATGACAGCGAGTGTGAGACGACTTCGCCCTCCTACTTCTCCTTCACCGGCACCGTGTAGTTCAGGATCAACCGGCCGCCGTCCGGATAGATCGTCTGCCCCGTGATGTAGGACGCATCGTCGCTGGCGAGGAACGCCACGACCGAGGCGACCTCGCTCGGTTCGCCGCCGCGGCCGGCTGGCGTGCGTGACATCACGGTCTTGCGGGCATCCTCCGAGGTGTAGATGGAAGACGCCACCATGTCGGTCAGGATGGTGCCCGGCCCGACCGCCACGACGCGGATGTTGTGCGGGGCCAGCGCGACGGCAGCAACCGAGGTGAGCTGCTTCATGCCGCCCTTGGAGATGGCATAGGTCGCA
>NZ_JBFUES010000277.1:0-7828 GCF_056403875.1 Bradyrhizobium sp. P2_E8 | reverse complement strand
GTCCTGAGCGGTCGGAAATCCATGCTTGCCAATCCTGGAAGGCTCCTCCATACGCTATAGCACATGAGCAGAGGGGGCTGGCGTTGTTTTCACAACGCCGGAGGATCGGCCGGCGTTATCTTAACTGCGGCACCAAACGGGAAACGCCATGAGTGAAGAACACCACACCGAAGATCACGCCGATATCCGCGAAGCCGTCGCAAAGCTCTGCGCGCAGTTTCCCGGCGAATACTGGCGCAAGCTCGATCGCGAGATGGCCTACCCCAAGGCCTTCGTCGACGCGCTGACCGCGGCCGGCTATCTCTCGGTGCTGATCCCCGAGGAATATGGCGGCGCGGGCCTGAAGCTTTCCGCGGCGGCGGCGATCCTCGAAGAGATCCAGCGTGCGGGGTGCAACGGCGGCGGCTGCCACGCCCAGATGTACACGATGGGCACGGTGCTGCGGCACGGCAATGCCGAGCAGAAGGCAAAATATCTGCCGAAGATCGCGAGCGGCGAATTGCGCCTGCAGGCCTTCGGCGTCACCGAGCCGACCAGTGGCACCGACACCTCCTCGCTGAAGACCTTTGCGCGCAAGGACGGCAACGACAGCTACATCGTCAACGGCCAGAAGATCTGGACCAGCCGCGCCGAGCATTCCGACCTGATGGTGCTGCTGGCGCGCACCACGCCGAAGGAGCAGGCCAAGAAGCGCACCGACGGCCTTTCGGTGTTCATCGTCGACATGCGCGAAGCCAAGAACAACGGCCTCGAGATCCGCCCGATCCGCACCATGATGAACCACGCCACCACCGAAGTGTTCTTTACCGACATGAAGGTGCCGGCGGAGAATTTGATCGGCGAAGAAGGCAAGGGCTTCCGCTACATCCTCTCCGGCATGAATGCCGAGCGCATCCTGATCGCGGCCGAATGCGTCGGCGACGCCAAATGGTTCATCGCGAAGGCCACGAACTATGCCAAGGAGCGCAGCGTTTTCGGCCGGCCGATCGGCCAGAATCAAGGCATCCAGTTTCCGATCGCGAAAGCCTACGCCTCGATGCGCGCGGCCGAGCTGATGGTGAAGKAGGCGACGCGCAAATACGAGGCCGGGCTCGACTGCGGCGCCGAGGCCAACATGGCCAAGATGCTCGCGGCGGACGCGTCCTGGGAAGCGGCCAATGCCTGCATCCAGACCCATGGCGGCTTTGGCTTTGCCGAGGAATATGACGTCGAGCGCAAATTCCGCGAGACGCGGCTCTACCAGGTGGCGCCGATCTCGACCAATCTGGTGCTGTCCTTTGTCGCCGAGCACGTGCTCGGCATGCCCCGCTCGTACTGAGGCAGCAATCATGGGAGCACTTGACGGCATCAGGGTGATTGCGGTCGAGCAGGCGGTCGCGGCACCGTTCTGCTCCTCGCGGCTGGCGGATGCCGGCGCGGAAGTCATCAAGATCGAGCGGCCCGAAGGCGATTTCGCCCGCGGCTACGACGCGGCGGCCAAGGGCCAGAGCAGCTATTTCGTCTGGCTCAACCGCGGCAAGCAGTCGGCGGTGGTCGATCTCGCGACGAAAGAAGGCTGCGCCGAGCTGGAGAAGCTGATCGCGAGCGCCGACGTGCTGATTCAGAACCTCAAGCCGGGCTCGATGGACAAGCTCGGCTTTTCGCGCGAGCGATTGCTGAAGGACTATCCGAAGCTGATCTCCTGCACCATCACCGGCTATGGCGACGAGGGCCCCTACGCGCATCGCAAGGCCTATGACCTGCTGATCCAGGCCGAGAGCGGGCTGGCCTCGATCACCGGCAATCCCGACGGCGCCTCGCGCGTCGGCATGTCCATCGTCGACGTCGCAACCGGCGCCACCGCGCATGCGGCAATCCTGGAGGCGCTGATCGCGCGCGGGCGCACCGGCAAGGGCGCCGACATCCGCATTTCCATGTTCGACGTGATGGCGGACTGGTGCACCGTGCCGCTGCTCAATTCCGAGGCCGGCAACCCACCGAAGCGCATGGGCCTGCGCCATCCCTCGATCGCGCCCTATGGCGTGTTCACCTCGAAAGACGGCAAGGACATCCTGATCTCGATCCAGAGCGAGCGGGAGTGGAAGACGCTCTGCGTGAAGGTGCTCGATCAGCCCGACCTGCCCGCCGATCCGCGCGTCGCCAACATGGTCGAGCGCGTGCGCAACCGCGACTTCACCGACAAGACGGTGGCGGACGCCTTCGGCAAGATGACGCGCGACGAGCTGCTGAAGCGACTGTCGGATGCCGACATCGCGTTTGCCGAGGTCAACACCATGGCCGACCTCACCAATCACCCGCACCTGCGCCGCATCGAGGTGGACACGCCGAACGGCCGCGTCAGCTATCCCGCGCCGGCGCCGATCATCGTCGGCGAGAGCCGCGCTTACGGTGCCGTGCCGGCCATCGGCGAATGTCCATCCAAGAAATAACAAGAGCGAGGCGTCATGACCGAGAAGCTCGACATCGATCATCTCAGGCAATGGATCGGCCGCAGCACGGAGGCCACCGACATCGTCACCGCGCAGCTCGTGAAGGGCCTGCGCGCGACGCTGTTCCAGGACGTCGGCGAGCCCAAGAAGGGCGACGCCGCGCCGTTCACGGTGCACTGGTGCCTGGCGCAGCCGGTGTTTCCGATGTCGATGCTGGGGCCCGACGGCCACCCCACGCGCGGCGGCTTCCTGCCGCCGGTGCCGCTGCCGCGCCGGATGTGGGCCGGCGGCGAGATCGAATTTCTGGAGCCGCTCCGCGTCGGCGATGAATCGACGCGGACCTCGCGCATCGCCGACGTCACGGTGAAATCAGGCTCGACCGGTACGCTGTGCTTCGTCGCGGTCGAGCACACCGTGACCTCACCGCGCGGCGTCGCCATCCGCGAGCGGCAGGACATCGTCTATCGCGAGATAACGAGCGGCGCGCCTGCCGGCGCCAAGGCCCCGCCTCCGCCGCCCAAGGCGCAGCATCGCGAGACGCATGTGTCCGATCCGGTGCTGCTGTTCCGCTACTCGGCGCTGACCTTCAACGGCCACCGCATTCACTACGACCGCGACTACGTCACCAAGGTCGAGGGCTACCCGGGCCTGATCTTCCACGGCCCGTTGCAAGCGGCGCTCATCATCGAGATGGCAGCCAGGCTTCGCGCCGGCAAGGCTCCGAAGAAGTTTACCTATCGCGGGCTTCAGCCGCTGTTCGAAGGCACGGAGTTCTCCATCAACGCCAACGAGACCGAGGCGGGCATGGAGCTGTGGACCGCGAATGCGGAGGGACAGCCGACGATGAAGGGCACGGCGGTGTGGTAGCGGCGACGTCGTCATTGCGGGCGGCGACGCGACGATCTAGACCCTCACCCTGAGGAGCGCGCCCTACGCGCGCGTCTCGAAGGGCGAGGCCACCAGCCGGGCCTTCATCCTTCGAGACGCGCGAAGACGCGCTCCCAGCGACAACGGCTTCGCCGTTGCGCGGGGATGAGGAATCAACAGGGACGGAAACCATGTCCAAGAACGGCAAGACCGGCAGCAAATCCGTCACCGTCAAGCAGGCGACAATCGACCTGCTGCGCGCCTTCGGCATCAGACGGGTCTTCGGCAATCCCGGCTCGACCGAGCTGCCGTTCCTCAGCGACTGGCCCGACGACATCGACTATGTGCTGGCGCTCCAGGAAGCTTCCGCGGTCGGCATGGCCGACGGCTACGCGCAGGCGACGCGCAATGCCGGCTTCGTCAATCTGCATTCGGCCGCCGGCGTCGGCAACGCGCTCGGCAACATCTACACCGCACATCGCAACCAGACCCCGCTCGTGATCACCGCGGGCCAGCAGGCGCGCTCGATCCTCCCCTTGCAGGCGTTCCTCTATGCCGAGCGCGCCTCGGAGTTCCCGCGGCCCTACGTCAAATACAGTGTCGAGCCGGCGCGGCCCGAGGACGTGCCGGCCGCGATCGCGCGCGCGTATTACACCGCGCTGCAGCCGCCATGCGGGCCGACCTTCGTCTCGATCCCGATCGACGACTGGACCCATGCCACGGCGCCGGTCGAGGCGCGCAAGGTCAGCCGCGAAATCGGACCCGATCCGGAGGCAATGAAGGCGCTGGTCGCCGCGCTCGGCTCAGCAAAACACCCGGCCCTCGTCGTCGGCCCCGGCGTCGACCGCGCCGGCGCGGTCGAGCTGATGGTGCGCGTCGCCGAGAAGGCCAAGGCGAGCGTCTGGGTCAGCCCGTTCTCGGCGCGCTGCTCGTTCCCCGAGCGACATCCGCAGTTCGCCGGCTTCCTGCATGCCTCGCCGGCGCAACTCTCCGACGCGTTGCGCGAGCACGATCTCGTCGTCGTGGTCGGTGCGCCCGTGTTCACCTTCCATGTCGAGGGACACGCCGCGATCTTCGATGGCGGCGCGACGATCTTCCAGATCACGGATGATCCGGATGCGGCGGCGGTGACCCCGGTCGGCACCAGCATCGTCGCCACGATGAAGCCGGCGCTCACCCTGCTGCTCGACCTGCTGCCGGAGAGCAAACGCGCGGCGCCCAAAGGCCGCACGCTGCCGCCGGCGCCGCAGGCCGCCGATCCGCTGCCGGTCGAATTCCTGCTGCATTCGCTGTCTCAGGCAATGCCTGATGGCGCATCGCTGGTCGAGGAAGTGCCCTCGCACCGGCCGGCGATGCAGAAGTTCATGCCGATGCGCGGCCAGGACAGTTTCTACACCATGGCGAGCGGCGGCCTCGGCTATAGCCTGCCGGCCGCGGTCGGCATGGCGCTCGGCAAGCCGAAGAGCCGCACCGTGTGCCTGATCGGCGACGGCTCGGCGATGTATTCGATCCAGGCGCTGTGGACCGCCGCGCAACGCAAGCTGCCGCTGACCGTCGTCGTCATCAACAATTCAGGCTACGGCGCGATGCGCTCGTTCAGCCAGGTGATGCAGGTGAGGAACGTGCCCGGGCTGGAATTGCCGGGCATCGACTTCGTGCGGCTCGCCGAGGGCATGGGCTGCCATGCGGTGCGGGTGAGCAAGGCCGCAGAGCTGGCTGAGGCGCTGAAGCGCGGGATGGCGTACGACGGCACGAGCCTCGTGGAGGTGGTCGTGGATTCGGCGGTGCCGGTACTGTACGGGCAGAAGCATTAGGCGGCACGGTATATCCACATCGTCGTCCCGGCGAAGGCCGGGACGACATTGAATGTTTGGCGCCACCACCCGCAAGCAAAACTACGACGCCAGAAATCCACCATCCGCCGCCAGCACGTGGCCGACCACGTAGGACGACGCGTCCGACGACAGCCACACCACGGCCTCCGCGACTTCCTCCGGACTCCCCATCCGCCGCAGCGGCAGGCCTGCGCTGACCGTCGCGACATCGCCGACGCCGGCGCGCAGCATCATGTCGGTGACGACGCGACCGGGCGCGATGGCGTTGATGCGGATGCCGCGCGGGGCGTTCTCCATGGCGRCCGAGCGCGTCAGCGAGATCGCCGCGGCCTTGGAGGCCGAATAGAGCGAGAAGCCGGGATTGGGATTGCGCACGCCGCTGACTGAGGCATTGACGACGATGCTGCCGCGGCCTTTCGCCAGCATCGCCGGCAATTGATGGCGCAGGCACAGGAACAGCGCGCGGWCATTGGTGTCGAACACGCTGTCGTAGATCTCCATGCCCTGCTCTTCCAGTGGCGCCCGGCGCTCCTGGAAGCCGGCATTGTTGAAGGCAACGTCGAGCCGGCCGCAACGCTTCACGGCCGTGCCGACGAGGCGCGCCACGTCGTCCTCGCGCGTGATGTCGGTCTTGAGCGCGATCGCGTCCGTGCCGATCTCGCGGCATGCCGCCGCGGTCGCCTCGATCTCCGCTTCGCGCCGCCCCGCAACGATGATCGCTGCCGCGCCTTCGGACGCCATCCGCAAGGCCGTGGCGCGGCCGATGCCGCTGCCGCCGCCGGTCACCAGGCAGACCTTGTCCCTCATCCGCTGACCAGCCGGGGAAATTCCGCTCATGGGTCACTCCAAAACGCTTGCACGCGCCGCCCTGCGCATATAGTTGTATGATACAACTATATGCCGGGAGTCAAGATGACCGGGCTATCGCTGATCGACGACATCCGCGCCGCCTCGCGCCTGATGGTGCGCGAGCTCGGCTTCATGGATGCGACGGTGGCGGCGTCGGACTATCCGCCGTCGGCCGTGCACACCATTCTGGAGATCGGCATCCGCGGGCCGATGACCTCCAGCGAGCTCGGCGATTTCCTGCGGCTGGAAAAATCCAGCGTCAGCCGCCTGGTGCGCAAGCTGATCGATTGCGGTGAGCTGAAGGAGACGCCTGACGAGCGAGATGCACGCAGCAAGCTGCTGTCACTGACGGCCAAGGGCCGGCGCACGCTGGAGGCGCTGCATGCGTTCGGACGGAAACAGGTGAGCGGCGCGCTGGCGGCGTTGACGGAGGCCGAGCAGCGCACGGTGCGCGAGGGCATGATGCTCTATGCCCGGGCGTTGCGGCAAAGCCGGGCGGAGGATGAGGCGCAGTCGGCGGCGTGACCACACTCCCGGTGTCATCGCCCGGCTTGACCGGGCGATCCAGTACTCCGAGACGGTCGTGGTTSARYCGAKAGGC
Organism: Bradyrhizobium sp. P2_E8; assembly: GCF_056403875.1. NCBI lineage: Bacteria > Pseudomonadati > Pseudomonadota > Alphaproteobacteria > Hyphomicrobiales > Nitrobacteraceae > Bradyrhizobium > Bradyrhizobium sp. P2_E8. The sequence continues at coordinate 1,247 of NZ_JBFUES010000277.1, read as the reverse complement.
CGCGGCGYACTGGATGCYCCGCCTTCKCGGGGCATGACAGGCGGAGTATCTGGAGCTATTGCCCGCGACGTCTGGGCCCGGCTTTGTCGCGACGGCGACGCCAAATCCTGCTACGATCGCATCCAAGAAAGTCAAAAGGAGTCCACCATGAGCTGGCAACCCTCCAACGATCCCGTGCTCGGCGATCCCATGTCCTGCGATGCGCTCGATCTCGTCATCGTGCCGCGGACGCGCGACCTCGGCGACGGATTTGAAGTGCGCCGGGCGCTGCCGCATGGCAAGCGGCAGATGGTCGGGCCGTTCATCTTCTTCGACCATTTCGGCCCGGTGCAGTTCGTCTCCGGCAAGGGCATGGACGTGCGGCCGCATCCGCATATCGGGCTTGCCACCGTCACCTATCTCTTTGACGGCTCGATCATGCATCGCGACAGCGAGGGCAACATCCAGGAGATCCAGCCCGGCGCGATGAATTTGATGACCGCCGGACGCGGCATCGCGCATTCCGAGCGCACGCCGGATGCTCAGCGCGCCTCGGGCCAGAAGATGCTGGGCCTGCAAAGCTGGATCGCACTGCCGGCCGGATCGGAAGAGATCGCGCCGTCGTTCCAGCACTACGGCGCGGGCGATTTGCCGATGATTTCCGAGCGCGATTTCACCGCGCGGGTGATCGCGGGCTCCGCCTTCGGCATCACCTCGCCTGTTACGATGGTCTCGCCCTGGTTCTACACCGAGGTGACGGCGATCGCGGGCGCGAGCGTGCCGCTCGACCCCGATCACGAGGAGCGTGCGATCTACGTGGTGGACGGCGAGGTCGAGATCGCGAACGAGCGCTATGAGGGGCCGCGGCTGCTGATCTTCCGGCCCGGCGACCGCATCACCGTGAAGGCGCTCAAGGCAACGCGCATGATGTTTCTCGGCGGCGATGCATTGGAGGGCCCGCGCCACATCTGGTGGAATTTCGTCTCCTCCAGCAAGGAGCGGATCGAGCAGGCCAAGCAGGACTGGAAAACCGGCCGCTTCGCGGCGGTTCCGCAGGAACATGAGTTCATTCCGCTGCCGGAATAGGCTAATCCGGTTTCCGGCCGCGCTGTCCGGTGCGGCCGGATTTTCTGCCCGAAGGCCCTGTCCGCGAAAGCTTTGCCGATGACCACCATGCTCTCCAGCGACCTGCCGCTTCCCAAGATCGGGCGCGGCAAGGTGCGCGATATCTACGCCGTCGACGACGACCGCCTGCTGCTCCTCACCAC
>NZ_JBFUES010000276.1:0-7840 GCF_056403875.1 Bradyrhizobium sp. P2_E8 | reverse complement strand
CGTCCATGGCGGCTGCTTCATGGCCTTCGCCGATTACTGCCTGTTCGCGATCGGCCGGAACGCGCTGAACGGCCGCGGCGTGACGGTCAATTTCGCCTGCGAGTTCCTGGATGCCGGGCATGAGGGCGAGCTGATCGAGTGCACCGGCGAGGTCACCCGCGCCGGCGGCKCATTGATCTTCCTGCGCGGGCAGATGACCTCCGGCGAGCGCCTTCTGTTCACCTTTTCCGGGACGATCAAGCGCGCGAAGTGGAAGTCGCTCCCTCAGCCAAACGCATAGCTCGACGCCTTCCCTTTTGCCGCCCCCTCGCCCAGACTTGCGAGAAGCGCGGTCGCGCCGGGGAGCAGGAACAAGGTGCCGCAGAGCACGTCGCCGAGGGGTCGCGCAGCGGCCTCGGTATCATCGCCGCTACCGTCCGTGGCCGCGACCGGCGCCCGTAACTGGCGCGATTATGCGCTGCTGTTCGCGCTCGCCTGCTGCTGGAGCTCCACCTATCCGCTGGCCAAGCTCGCCCTGGACACGATCCCGCCCATCACCTTCATCTCGGCGCGGTCGCTGATCGCGGCCGCCTTCCTGTTCGCGATCCTGTGGATGCGCGGCGTCAGGATCCCGACCGACGCGAAGGCCTGGAAGCTGTTCGCAACCCAGCAGCTGATCAACTCGACCTTCCCGTTCCTGGTCATCACCTGGTCGCAGCAATATGTGCCGGCGTCCAACACGGTGGTGCTGGCCTCGACGACGCCGATCTTCGCCTTCCTGATCACCTCGCTGATCACGCGCCACGAGCCCGCCACGCTGTTGAAGCTCGCAGGCGCAATCCTCGGTCTCGCCGGCACGGTCGCCATCGTCGGCCTCGATGCGCTCAGTGGTCTCAGGGGTGAGATCATCGCGGAGATCGCGATCCTGCTCGCCACCATCTCCTTTGCCTGCGCGACGATCTTCGGCCTCAGGCTGTCCGACTACGACCCGATGGTGGTGGCGGCCGGCTCGCTGCTGTTCGGCGGTCTCATCCTGCTCCCGCCCTCGCTGATCATCGACCAGCCCTGGACGCTGCATCCGACGTTTCAGGCGATCATCGCCACCATCGTCATGGGCRTCGTCTCCAGCGCGTTGGGGTTGATGCTGTTCTACGTCTGCCTCGGCCGGCTCGGCACGCTGACCACGAATGCGCAAGGCTATTTGCGCATCCCGATCGGCGTCGGCCTGTCCGTGCTGCTGCTCGGCGAGAGCGTGCCGTCGAACCTGGCGCTGGGCCTGCTGCTGGTCATGGCCGGCGTCGCCGCGATGACGGTGCCGGCGGAGCGGCTGAAGCTGCGCTAGCGCGAGGCGCTAGGGTTTGGCGTCGTCCGCCAGCATCTTCCGGTACTTCTCGACGTCGCGCGTCACCAGCTGCTGAAGCAGCTCCGGCGTATGCTCGTTGTCATCGGGCGCGACAGTCGACAGGTCGGCAAAACGCTTCTTGACCGCGTCGGTCTCGACCGCCGTGCGCGCCGCCGCATTCAGCCTGGCGATGACGGCCGGCGGCGTGCCCTTGGGCGCGAACAGGCCGTTCCAGCCCTGCGCCTCGAATTCGGGCAGGCCGGCTTCGGCTGATGTCGGCAGATCGGGCAGCGTCGCGAGCCGCACGGTCGAGCCGACCACGAGCCCCCTCACCAGCTTCTCGTTGATCGACTGCGACACCGAGGCGGCCGCATCGCAGACGCCGTCGATCTGGCTGCCGACCGCATCGGTCAGCGCAGGCGCGGCGCCGCGATAGCCGACCAGCGTCGCGTCGATCCCGGCAGCCGTGACGAAGCTCTTGCAGATCAAATAGTTCGAGGAGCCGACGCCGGCATGGCCGAGATTGATCTTGCCCGGATTGGCCTTGGCGTAGGCGATGAACTCCTTGAGGTCCTTCGCCGGAAAATCCTTCCGGATCGCGATGATGCCGAACGTCTTCGCCACCATGGCGATCGGCACGAAGGATTCGGGCGTGAACGGCAGCTTTGGATAGATCGTGTAGGTCGCGGCATTGGTGCCGGCATTGCCGATCGCGATGGTGTAACCGTCAGGCTCGGCGCGCGAGGCGCGTGCCAGCGCGGTCGAGCCACCGGCGCCGGCGACGTTCTCGATGACGATGGTCTGGCCGAGCGCGATGCCCATCTGCTCGGCGACGGTGCGCGCGATCACGTCCGAGGTGCCGCCGGCCGCGAACGGCACGATCATGGTGATCGGACGTTTGGGGAAATCCTGGGCGAAAGCGGCAGTCGTGAGCGACAGCGCCGCGATCGCGGCGAGGACCCGTTTCAACACGAACGAAATCACGCGGCCTTTTCCAGATGCGCGGTGAGACCGGCGAACAGGCCGCGGCCGTCGGTGCAGCCCATGATGTCTTCGACGTGGTTTTCCGGATGCGGCATCATGCCGAACACGTTGCCCCTGTGGTTGAGGAGGCCGGCGATCGAATGCGCCGCGCCGTTGATGTTGTGGCTCTCGTCAACCGCGCCGTCGGCCGAGCAGTAGCGATAGAGCACCCGCCCCTCGCCCTCGATGCGCTTGATGGTCTCCTCATCCGCCTCGTAATTGCCCTCGCCATGCGCGACGGGGACGCGGATCACCTGGCCGGCATTGTAGCCGCGGGTGAACGGCGTGTCGGAGCGCTCGACGCGCAGATGCACGTCGCGGCAGATGAATTTCAGCCGCGCATTGCGCATCAGCACACCCGGCAAGAGGCCGGACTCGCAGAGGATCTGAAAACCGTTGCAGACGCCGAGCACGAGGCCGCCCTTGGCCGCATAGTCGCGCACCGCATCCATCACCGGCGCACGCGCGGCGATTGCGCCACAGCGCAGGTAATCGCCATAGGAGAAGCCGCCGGGCACGACCACGAGATCGGTGCCTGCGGGCAGCGACGTCTCGGCGTGCCAGACCATCGCGGGCTCGCTGCCCGAGATCAGCCTCAGCGCGCGCGCCATGTCGCGCTCGCGGTTGATTCCGGGAAAGACGAGGATGGCGGCTTTCATGGCAGGGGTTCCGACGGTGACGGGAATCGGGCTGGCCGAAGGGCCAATTCGTGAAGAGACATAGCCATTTGACGGGGATTTTACCAGTGCTAGCCTCGCCGGACGGCCTTGTACACAGGCCATAGCCACGGCGCTTTTGCCTGACGATTTTGCCCGGGATTGCAGCCATGAACGTCCCGTCGCTGCCCGCATCCTCCGCCGATCCGGTGTCCGCTGAGGGCGTCGTCGCCGCGGGTGCCTATGTCGACGGCCGGCGCGTCGCCAACATCGCCATCAGCGAGGCCTCGAGCTGGCGGGCCAAGCCCGGCCACGTGGTCTGGATCGGGCTGCACGAGCCGGACGCGGCCCTGCTCGGCGCCGTGCAGAAGCAGTTCGACCTGCACGATCTCGCGATCGAGGACGCCGCCCACGCCCATCAGCGGCCCAAGATCGAGCAATATGGCGAGGCCCTGTTCATCGTGGCGCGGACGGCGCAGCTGGTCGAGGGCCGGATCGCCTTCGGCGAGACCCACATCTTCGTCGGCGAAGGCTATCTGGTCTCGGTGCGCCACGGCGCCTCGACGTCCTACACGCCGGTGCGCGAACGCTGCGAAAGCTGCCCGCGGGCGCTCGCGCGCGGCGAGGACTACATCCTCTACGCCATCCTCGATTTCATCGTCGACAACTACTCGCCCGTGCTCGAGAGCATCCACGACGAGGTCGAGGGCATTGAGGACGACGTGCTCTCCAAGCCGATCAGCAAGGCGCAGATCGAGCGGCTCTACATGCTGCGCCGCGACCTGCTGCGGCTCAGGAACGCGATCGGCCCGCTGGTGGAGGTCTGCCGCCGTCTGGAGCATGACGAGCTGGCGATGGTGCGGCAGGCCATGCAGCCGCTGTTCCGCGACGTCACCGACCACGTCAGGAACATCCAGGAGCGCATCGATTCCATGCGCGAAGTGCTGGCCTTCGCCTTCGAAGCGAGCCTGCTGGTGGGACAGGCGCAGGAGACGGCGGTCTCCAAGAAGCTCGCCTCATGGCTCGCGATCCTGGCCGTCCCGACCGCAGTCGCCGGCATCTACGGGATGAACTTCAAGTACATCCCGGAGCTACAGCTGGAATACGGCTACTTCATCGTGTTGGGATTGATGGCGCTCGCCTGCCTCGGACTGTACTGGCGCTTCCGCCGCGTCGGGTGGCTGTGACCCGCGAACCTACACGGCAACGAAGCTCCTCATCCTGAGGAGCGCGCCCCCTGCGCGCGTCTCGAAGGATGAAGGCCGAGGTGCGAGAGCCAGGCCCGCATGGTTCGAGACGGCGCTTGCGCGCCTCCTCACCATGAGGGTTTGCAGGCCGGACTAAACGATCTCGACTCGGTAGTTCTCGATCACGGTGTTCGCCAGCAGCTTGTCGGCGGCCTCCTTCAGCGCCGCCTCCGCCTTGGCCTTGTCGGCGCCGGCGAGTTCGATGTCGAACACCTTGCCCTGGCGGACACTGGCGACGCCGTCGACGCCGAGCGATTTCAGCGCGCCTTCGATGGCCTTGCCCTGCGGATCGAGGATGCCCGTTTTCAAGGTAACGGTAACACGTGCCTTCACGTCGAAAACCCCTTTAGCTCTTCACCAGCACCGGGCCGGAGCCCGCCGGACGCTCGTTCTCCATGAGGATGCCGAGGCGTTTTGCAACTTCGGTATAGGCCTCCAGCAGCCCGCCGAGATCGCGGCGGAAACGATCCTTGTCGAGCTTCTCGTTCGACTTGATGTCCCACAGCCGGCAGGAATCCGGCGAGATCTCGTCGGCCACGATGATCCGCATCATCTCGTTCTCGAACAGCCGTCCACACTCCATCTTGAAGTCGACGAGGCGGATGCCGATGCCGAGGAAGAGGCCGGTGAGGAAGTCGTTGACACGGATGGCGAGCGCCATGATGTCGTCGATCTCCTGGGGCGTCGCCCAACCGAAGGCGGTGATGTGCTCTTCCGACACCATGGGGTCGTTGAGCTGGTCGTTCTTGTAGTAGAATTCGATGATCGAACGCGGCAGCTGCGTGCCCTCCTCGATGCCGAGGCGCTGCGACAGCGAGCCGGCGGCGACGTTCCGCACCACCACTTCCAGCGGCACGATCTCGACCTCGCGAATCAACTGCTCGCGCATGTTGAGGCGGCGGATGAAGTGGGTCGGCACCCCGATGTCGTTAAGGTGCTGAAACAGGTACTCCGAGATCCGGTTGTTGAGGACACCCTTGCCCTCAATCACCTGATGCTTTTTCGCATTGAACGCGGTGGCGTCATCCTTGAAGTGCTGGATCAGGGTACCGGGCTCCGGGCCTTCGTAAAGAACCTTTGCCTTGCCTTCATAAATGCGACGCCGACGGCTCATGGGGATGTACCGTGTTTTGTTGAAATCCATGAATTTGGTGTGCTCCGGTTGACTAGGATTACGACCCACAGCGGAGCTGCCGTGAACGGCCGGGAACCCGTAGAAACAGAACGGGAACCAAGCCTTTAGGCAACCTATCCGATTGGCTGTCCGAGCACAATCGATCCGGCCGTCCGGCACCAACTTATACCGTTTTGCCTGCGGCTTAACGGCTCGTTGTTTTGCCGATTCGTGCCCCCTATCTAGGCATGCGCCGGGGCTGTCGCAACGAGGGCCGCCGGGTCCAGTCAGCAGGGAATTGGAAAAGGCATGAGCGAGATCAACAAGCGCGAGGAAGGCTTTGAGAAGAAGTTCGCCCTCGACGAGGAGCAGAAGTTCAAGGCGGAGGCCCGCCGCAACCGGCTGCTCGGGCTGTGGGCCGCGGAAAAGCTCGGCAAATCCGGCGAAGCCGCCACGGCCTACGCCAAGGAGGTGGTCGCGGCCGATTTCGAGGAGGCCGGCGATGGCGACGTCCTGCGCAAGCTCATGGCCGATTTCGCCGCCAAGAGCGTCGTCGTCACCGAGCAGGCGATTCGCGCCAAGATGAGCGAGTTGCTCGCTGTGGCCGCGGCCGAGGTGAAGGCGGGGACATAAGGCCGCGCGCGTCCCACACTCGCAGTCATTCCGGGGCGGTCCGTAGGACCGAACCCTGGTGCGCAATGGCGCACCTGAGAATCTCGAGATTCCGGATCGGCGCTGTCGCGCCGTCCGGAATGACGGAGGGCCAAATCACCCCTCCTTGAAGCCATACTCCGGCACGTTGCCGCTGGCGCCGTAATATTTGTACGGCAGGAACTTGCCGCTCATGGTGATCTTGACACGGTCGCCCTTCGGGTTCGCGACGCGCTCGATTCCCATGTCGAAGTCGATCGCCGACATGATGCCGTCGCCGAATTCTTCCTCGATCAGCGCCTTCCAGGCCGGGCCGTTGACCATCACCATCTCGTAGAAGCGGTAGATCAGGGGATCGGTCGGCGGCATCGGTGTGCCGGTGCCGCGCATCGGCACCTCGTTGAGCATCGCGGTCTCGGCCTTCGACAGGCCGAACAGCTCGCCGGCATTGGCGGCCTGGGGCTTCGTCAGTTTCATCTGGCCGAGGATCGCGCCGACGATCAGCACCTCCGCATAGCCGCCGATCTGCTCGCAGATGTATTTCCAGCTCCAGCCCTTCTCGCGCTTGATGTCGAGCAGCTTCTCGGTGAGGTCTTCGCGTTTCATGTCAGGGTCTCCTCTTGGTTAGGTGTCCGTGCGCCCGGGCCAAAAGCGCGAAGCGCGTCTTCATACAAAATGTCCCGGGCATCCACGTTCTTGGCTGGCTTAGGAAGACGTGGATGGCCGGGACAAGCCCGGCCATGACGTCTCCTTGAGCGGCTCCGGCTTGGCGTCGGAGGCGACCGTCAGCCCGGGCTTGCCGATATGCACCACAGGCACGTTGCGCGGATCGTGACCGGGCTTCTCGGCCGCGAATGTCTTGCTGCGCGTCACCAGGAAATCGATGATGTGGTTGCGCAGCGCGTAGTACAGCGGATGGCGGTGCAGGTCGGTGCGGCCGCGATCCTTCGGCAGCGGATTTTCGACCACCTCCGCGAGCACCGCGCCGGGGCCGTTGGTCATCAGGAAGATCTTGTCGGCGAGGTAGATCGCCTCGTCCACGTCGTGAGTGATCATGAACGCGGTCTGGCCAGTCTCCAGACAGATGCGCCGCACCTCGTCCTGAAGCGTTCCGCGCGTCAGCGCGTCCAGCGCCGAGAACGGCTCGTCCATCAGCATCATCTTCGGCGTGATCGAGAGCGCGCGGGCGATGCCGACGCGCTGCTTCATGCCACCCGAGAGTTCCGAGGGTCGCTTGTGCTCTGAGCCCGTCAGGCCGACGAGATCAATGAAGGTCTGCGCGTGCGCCTTGACCTTCGCCCGATCCCAGCTGCGCCATTTCGAGCTCACGGCATAGGCGACGTTGCCGAGCACGGTGCGCCAGGGCAGCAGCGCGTGGCTCTGGAAGATCACGGCGCGATCGAGGCTCGTGCCCGAAATCGCCTGCCCGTCGACGATGACGGCGCCTTCGCTCGGCGCGTCGAGGCCGGCGAGGATGTTGAGCACCGTGGTCTTGCCGCAGCCGGAATGGCCGATCACGCAGCAAAACTCGCCGCGCGGCATCGACAGCCAGAGATTCTCGAACACGGTGGTCGTGGCACCGCCCGCACCCGGATAGCGCTTTGCGATGCCTTCGATGGAGACGAACTTGTCGGTCATCGGCCCCTACTCCGGAAATGTGACCATGCGCGTGAAGCGCGCGAGGATCTGGTCGAGCAGCATGCCGACGATCCCGATCAACAGGATCGCGATGATGACGTTGGTGATCGAGAGGTTGTTCCACTCGTTCCAGACGAAGTAGCCGATGCCGGTGCCGCCGACGAGCATCTCGGCGGCGACGATCACGAGC
>NZ_JBFUES010000275.1:0-7861 GCF_056403875.1 Bradyrhizobium sp. P2_E8 | reverse complement strand
GCGCGCATGGCGGCGGCGGCGCCCTGCTTGTCGCCGCGCATGATGGCGACGACGACGCGGTCGTGCTCGGCTTGCGATTTGGCGAGACGGCCGAGGTTGCGGAACTGGGCGCGGCGGAACGGCTGCACGCGCACGCGGGTCGCCAGCGTGATCTCGGCGATGTAGCCGTTCTGCGAGCCGGCATAGATCGCGTTGTGGAAGCGCTCGTTGACCTCGTGAAAGCGATCGGGATTGCCGGTATAGCTGAGGACACGCAGCTCTTCGTGGATGGCCTCCAGGCCGTGACGTTCGGCGGCGGACATGCGCTCGGCGGCAAGGCCGGCGCACAGCGCCTCGAGCTCCGCCATCGCCTCGAACATGCTCTTCAGCCGTTCGATCGACGGCTGCGCCACCACCGCGCCGCGATGCGGCCGTGCCTCGACGAGGCCGCTCGCCACCAGCTGGCGCAGCGCCTCGCGCACCGGCGTACGCGAGACGTTGAAACGCCGCGCGATGTCGGTCTCGTCCAGCGGCGCGCCGGGGGCCAGGGCTCCGCGCACGATCTCGTCGGCAAGCTGAAGACGCAGCTCCTCGGCACGCGTGACCTTCTGCAGCGACGGCAGTGCCCGGTCGACGCGCGGCACCACCGGCTCGGCCGGCAGTGTTCCCTGCGGAAGATCGTCAAGCGTCATTCGATCAGGTCTCTTTCGACTCGTCGATGATGCTGACATGGGCGGCGACGACGCGCCAGCCCTCCGGGAAGCGAATCCAGGTCTGCATCTGCCGGCCGACCTTGCCGGGCGCCGTGTCGCGATAGAACAGGGTGGAGGCAACGGCCGTGTCGCGGCCGTAGCTGCTGATGACGGTTTTCGCGGTGCGACGGTTGAGGCCGACCGGCGAGCGGCCGGCGCGGAAGCCGGAGATCGCCTCATAGCCGTAGAGGTTCTCGCCGATGCCGTAGCGCAGCGTGCGGGGGTCGTTGCGGAACAGCTCGCCGAGCACGGCGACATCGTTGGTGACGAGGGCCTGCTCATAGCGATCGAACGCGGCTTTCACTTCCGCGATCACGTCGGGGAGGTCGATCTTCATCTCAAAGTCCTCTCGGCGATGGCGCGGATACGACGCCCATCCGTTCCAATGCATGCGCGACGCGTAGCGCGATGTCCTCGCGCCAGGGCGCGGCGATGATCTGCACGCCGATCGGCAGCGGCTCGAGCGGCACCGGCACGGCAACGACGGGCAGCCCGATGAAGGAGATCGGCTGGGTGTGGATGCCGATATTGGCGCGCACCGGCAATTCGACGCCGTCGAGATTGAAATTCACCTGCCCCAGCTTCGGCGCGGTGCAGGGCGTTGCCGGTGCGAGCAGCACGTCAACCGATTTGAAGATCTCGGAAAACTGCGCGCGATACCAGCGGCGGAATTTCTGCGCGCGATCGACCAGCGGCGCGGGCACCATGGCGCCCGCGATCAGCCGGTCGCGCACGGCGGGATCGAAATCGTTCGGGCGCTTGCGCAGGCGATCGAGATGCAGCGAGGCGCCTTCCGTGGTGGAGATGACGTAAGCCGCCGCGCGGGCACGCGCGGCTTCGGGCACATCGACGATTTGCGTCGTGCCGAGCGCTTTGGCGACGCGGCTCACGGCTTCGACCGCCTCGGGAAACACGTTCTTCTGGAAGTAGCCGCCGGCGATCGCGATGCGCAGGTCCGAAACCGGATTGGCGAGCAGCGGCACCGTCGGCTCCAGACCGCGTGTGGTGCAGGCGGCATCGTCGGCATCCGGCCCCTGCATCGCGTCGTAGGCGAGCGCGAGATCGGTGACGGAGCGTGCGAACGGACCGAGATGATCGAAGCTCGCGACGAACGGAAACGACCGCGCGCGCGACAGCCGGCCATAGGTCGGCTTCAAGCCAAAGACGCCGCAGAACGAGGACGGCACGCGGATCGAGCCGTTGGTGTCCGAGCCCAGCGCGATCGGCACCAGCGCGCCGCCGACGGCGCTCCCCGAACCGCCGGAGGAGCCGCCGCTCATCCGCGTCGTGTCGTGCGGATTGCGCGAGGGACCGTCATGGACGTTCTCGCCTGTGAAATCGTAGGCGTATTCGCCCATGTTGAGCGCGCCGACCAGCACGGCACCGGCGGCCTCCATGCGCTCGATCAAGGTCGCGTCGCGCTTGGCGGGTGCGAGGTCGCGGTTGATCTTCGAGCCCGCGCGCGTGGAGAGGCCGGCAACGTCGAACAGGTTCTTCACCGCGAAGGGGACACCGGCGAGCGGACCGACCGCCTTGCCCGCGGCAATGTCGGCATCGATCGCACGCGCCTTGGCGCGAGCGCGATCGGCAGTGACGTCGGTGAAGGAATTGAGGATGGTGTCGTGCTGCTTGATGCGCGCAAGCGCGGCTTCGGTGGCAGCGAGGGCGGACATCTTGCCGCCCGCCACCGCTTTCGCGATGTCGGCAGCACTCATCTCTGGCTTGGTGGTCATGGCGGCGTCAGACGGTGAAGATCGGCGCCGGCTCGGTCTCGTCCGGCAGCGCGAATACGTCGACGAGGCGGCCGAGCCGCAGCGACACTTCGAGATTGGCGCGAACCGCCGGCCTCCAGGCCTCCTCGATCGGCAATGCCAGCGCTTTCGATACGGCGTCGATATAATCGTCCAGCGGCTCGGCCATCACGCTCCCAAACAATCTCAGTGTGCCGGCAACGGCGGATGCGGGATCGCCGTCAGCAGCTCCTTGGTGTAGTCGTCCTGCGGATCGCTCAAGACCCTCTCGGAAGAGCCTTCCTCGACGATTCGACCCGTCCGCATCACAATGACACGATCGCACAACAAGCGCACTACGTTCAAATCATGCGAGACGAACAGATAGCTCATACCTAGCCGCGCCTTGAGGTCCTGGAGCAGGTTGAGGACCACGGCCTGGACCGAGACGTCGAGCGCCGCGGTCGGCTCGTCGAGAATGACGAGTTTCGGATGCAGGGCAATGGCACGGGCGATGCCGACGCGGGCCTTCTGGCCCCCGGACAATTGGTGCGGAAACCGATCCAGCAGATTATGCGGCAGGCCGACCATGGTCGCCAGTTCCTCGCAGCGGGCGCGGAGCGCGTCACGGCCCCTGATGTCGCCGAGTTGCATGATCGGGTCGGCGATGGCGCGCGCGGCGGTGAAGCGCGGGTTGAGACTGTCGGTCGGGTCCTGGAACACCATCTGGATGCGGCTGCGCTGGGGCAGCCGGGCAAACGAGGCCGGCGCGATGCCGCCGATGTCCTCGCCGTCGAACTGGATCAGGCCGGAGGTCTGGTCCAGGAGGCGCATCACCATCATCGAGGTGGTCGATTTGCCGCAGCCGGATTCGCCGACGAGGCCGACGCTCTCGCCATGGCCGATCGAGAAGCTGATGCCGTCGACGGCGCGGAACACATCGGGCTCCGGCGCCGGCTTGCGGCCGAACAGTTTTCCGAGCACGGCGGTGGCGCCCTGACGGGGATATTCCTTGACCAGCTTTTCGATGAGCAGGAGGGGCTTTGACGTCTCGTCACCCCCGGGCTTGACCCGGGGGTCCATCGATTGGGACGAGTCTTGCGAAGCGTGATGGATGGCCGGGTCAGGCCCGGCCATGACGGATGCGGATTGGGATGCCCCCTCCTCCTCCGGCAACAGATCCCGCAAGCTCACGCCGAGCCGCGGCGTCGCGCGCATCAGCTTCTTGGTGTAGGGATGCTGCGGATTGGCGAAGATGTCGGCGGCTTTCGCGGTCTCGACCACCCGGCCCTTCTCCATCACCACGACGCGGTCGCAATAGGCCGCCGCGAGACCGAGATCGTGGGTGATCAGGATGGTCGACATCGCGCGGCGCTTGGTCAGCTCGACGATCAGGTCCATCACCGCCTTCTGGGTGGTGACGTCGAGGCCGGTGGTCGGCTCGTCCGCGATCAGCAGTTGCGGGTTGCAGGCCAGCGCCAGCGCGATGACGACGCGCTGGCACATGCCGCCGGACAGTTCGAACGGATAGGCGTGGTAGCGCTCGCGCGGACGGGCGATCTTGACCTGCTCCAGCGCCTCGATCGCCTTCTCGCCGTGATCAGCGACCTGAGCCTGCTGCACATGAGTGCGCAGCACGTCCTCGATCTGGTCGCCGACCTTGCGGATCGGGTTCAGTGCCGCGCGCGGGTTCTGGAAGATCATCGAGACTTCGCGGCCGCGCAGATCGCGCATCTGGTCTTCCGATGCCGCCTTGACGTCGATGCCGGAGAACATCACCGAGCCCTCGGCGATCCGCCCCGCCCGGTCGAGGATGCGCATCACCGCGTATGACGTCACCGACTTGCCGGAGCCGGACTCGCCGACGATGGCGAGAGTCTCGCCCTTGGCGACGGAGATGTTGACGTGCTGCACCGCTTTGACGATGCCGCGGCGGGTGGTGAATTCGACCGTGAGGTCCTGGACGTCGAGCAGGGGCTGGGTGGTCATGAGGGCCTCCCGATCAAAAATGGCGAAAACAACCCCATGCACAGTAGAACGGGATTGGAATCGTTTGAGAATTTTGGCCTAAGATTTTCGTGTGAGGCGGGCACCGCTCTCTCATTCCCTGCCCCCTTGCGGGGTCCGAGGYGAGCGAAGCTCGCTCTCGAGGGCAGGGAGGGGGGTAGCCACGAACTCAGACCGTGCTTGGGGCTACCCCCCTCCCCAACCCTCCCCCGCAAGGGGGGAGGGAGCGAGAGAGTTGCGCCCCCCTCACAGCTTCGCTGCACGCACCCGAACCCGACCATCCCTCACGTCCTCCGCTGCGGGTCGACGATGTCGCGCAGGCCGTCGCCGAGGAGGTTGAAGCAGAACACGGCGATCATCAGAGCAAGGCCCGGGAACAGCGCGATCCACCATTCGCCTGAGACCATGAAGCCGGCGCCTTCCGCGACCATGATGCCCCATTCGGCGGTCGGCGGGCGGACACCGAGGCCGATGAAGGACAGGCCGGCGGCGTTGAGGATGGCGTAGCCCATGGTCAGCGACATCTGCACGATCATGATCGGCATGATGTTGGGCAGGATATGCACCAGCAGGATGCGAAATTCGCCGTTGCCAGACAGGCGCGCGGCCTGCACGAAGCCGGCATTGCGGCGGACATTGGCTTCCGCACGTGCAACGCGCGCATAAAGCGGGAAGTTCACGATGGCGGTCGCCAGGATGATGTTCTGCACGGTGTTGCCGAGCGCTGCGACGATGCCCATCGCCAGCACGAACAGCGGGAAAGCCATGATGGTGTCGGCGATGCGRCCGACGATGCGATCGGTCCAGCCGCCGAAATAACCGGCCGCGATGCCGGCGAGCCCGCCCATCAGGAACACCAGCACGACGGAGGCGACCGCGATGAACGTATCGAGCCGTGTCGCCACCACGACGCGGCTGAAGATGTCGCGGCCCAATTGGTCGGTGCCGAACCAGTGTGCCGCCGAGGGCGGCTTCAACGACGCGGCGGTGTCGGAGGCGAGCGGATCATACGGCACCACATAGGGACCGAAGATCGCGGCGATGAGGATCACGATCAGCAACGCGAAGGCAAAGCCCGTGACCTTGTTCTCGCCGAGAACGTAGCGGGTCTGTTCGAGGATTGCGACGAGTCCCGAGGTTCGCGCAGGGCCGACGGGCTCAACAGCAGGAGCAACGGTGCTCATGTGACTCTCCTTTTGCGCATGATCTGATCGGAAAACCGGCCTCCACTTTTCCGGATCATGCGCTAACCCTCCAACCTGACGCGCGGATCGATCACGCCATAGAGAATGTCGATCACGAGATTGAGCAGCACGTACATGACCGCCATGGTCAGCACGAAACCCTGCACCGGCGCGAAGTCCGACGAGATCAGCGCTTCCACCGCATAGGAGCCGATGCCGGGCCAGGCGAACACCTTTTCCACCAGCACGTTCGCACCCAGCAGGAACGAGAACACCATGCTCAGCGTGGTGATCACAGGCAGCATCGCGTTGCGGAAGGCGTAGGTGACGATGACGGTCGCCGGCGACAGCCCGCTGGCGCGCGCGGTGCGGACGAATTCGGAGGCGAGCACGGCGAGCATCGAGGCGCGGGTCATGCGCGCGATCGGCGCCAGCGAGAAGATCGCAAGCGTCGTCGCCGGCAAGATGAGCTGGCTCAGCGCCGAGCGGAACGCCTCGAAGTCGCGCGCGATCAGCGTGTCGATCAGATAGAAGCCGGTCACCGTCGGCGGCGCGCTGTAGAACACGTCGAGGCGGCCGAGCGGCGCCGGCGACCAGCCGAGCCGGAAATAGAAGACGTAAACGAGAACGAGGCCGGTAAAGAACACCGGCAGCGAGACGCCGGCCGTCGTCGTGACCCGACAGAGGTGATCGACCCATGATCCCGGCCGCGTTGCCGCCAGCACGCCGAGCGGAATGGCGATGACGATCGAGACGATGAGGCCGAGCAACGTCAGCTCGGCCGACGCCGGCAGGCGATTGCGGATCTCGGCCGCGACCGGCTGGCCTGTGGTGAGCGAGTTGCCGAAATCGCCATGGGCGAGGTCGTTGGTGTAGCGGAAGAACTGCTCGATCAGCGGCCTATCGAGACCGAGCTTCTTGCGGATCTGCTCGACGGCCTCCTTCGTCGCCGCGGGACCGGCGAAATACGCGGCGGGATCGCCCGGCAGCGCGCGCGTCAGCAGGAAGGTGACGATGACGACGCCGATGAGCGATGGGATCGCGAACATCAGGCGCTTGCCGATCATGGTCAGCATGGAAGCGCTCTCCTTCTGCCTTGCAATTGGGAGCAGACTCGCGCGGCTTGCGCCGCTGCGTTCCCACCCCCCTTGCGGGGGAGGGTTAGGGAGGGGGGTCGCCCCAAGCGAGGTCGGAGTTCGGGGCTACCCCCCTCCCCGCCCTCGAGAGCGAGCTTCGCTCGCCTCGGACCCCGCAAGGGGGGAGGGAGTGAGAGAGCGGTGGCCGCCTCACTCGAGCAAGAAAAGCTCAGAGACGCGGACGTGTTGCTCGCGCCGACCATGACGCATCACCCCTTCGCCATCGCGCGGTAATCGAGGCGGCGGTGGAACCAGTATTGGTAACCACTGATGTTCTTCTGCATCGCGACGTTGACGAAGGGCTGGTACAGCGGGATGCGCGGGACGTCGGCGTAGGCGAGATCGACGAAGCCCTTCACGTCGGTGTCGTAGGTCGCGGTATCGCCGCTCGCGGCCGCAACGCGCGCGCCGTCGATCAGCTTGTCCATCTCCGCCGACTTGTAGCTCATGGTGTTGAAGACGGAATTGTTGCCGTGATAGCACCAGTAGAAGAAGTACTCGGGGTAATCGAGCCAACCCGAGAACACGTTGGTGAAGAGCGGCATCTCCTTCTTGTTCAATTCGGTGCGCCAGTTGGCGCCGGGCACCTTGTTGATGGTGGTCTTGATGCCGAGCTGCGCGAGCGATTCCTGCACCAGCACGCAGAGCGGCTCGTTGACGCCGGCGAAGTTGAGGTCGAACGAGATCGTGGTCTCGAAGCCGTTGGCGTAGCCGGCCTCAGCCAGCAGCGCCTTCGCCTTCTCCATGTCGGTGTTGTATTTGTGCTGCTGCGGCCAGGCGACTTCCGTCGGCTTGTCCTTGGCGGCGCCGAACATCGGATTGCCGAGCCCGAACAGCACCGCATCCATGATCTTCTGGTAGGGCAGCGCATAGGCGATGGCCTGCCGCACCTTGACGTTGTCGAACGGCGGCTTCGTCACGTTCATGCCGATATACTGGATGCCGTTGGAGAACGGCAGCGACACCACGTTGAGCTTGCCGCTCGCCTTCATCTCCTGGAAATCCTTGAACGGCAGCTCGTAGGAGATGTCGGCGTCGCCGCGCTCCAGCAGCGCGCGGCGGTTGCCGGCCTG
>NZ_JBFUES010000274.1:0-7864 GCF_056403875.1 Bradyrhizobium sp. P2_E8 | reverse complement strand
GTGTGCCCGTCGCGGCCGGCGTGCCGGGCGCCGCATTGGCGACGCCGCCTGCCTCGGTCACTGAACCGGTCGTGGTGCCGGAAACAATTGCGGCGTCGTTGGTGCCGTGGATGGTGATCGTGACCACTTGGGGGGTGCCGTCCAGCGTGGTCACTGTGAACGTGTCGGCCAGCGTCTCGCCGGCGTTGAGCGCCTGCACCGCACCGTTGCTATTGTCGAGCGTGTAGGTCCACACGCCGGCTGCCGTCATGGTGAAGGTGCCGTAGCCGCCAGCGCTTGCCGTTGGGCCGACCGCCGTGAAGGCATTTGAGGTCGTGTCGACGTCCGTGTCGGTGAGCGTGCCGCTTGCAGTGGCCGTTCCGGGATTTGCATTGGCAACGCCGCCGGCCTCGATCACCGAGCCGGCCGTCGAGCCGGAGACAACGGCTGCGTCGCTGGCCCCATGGATGGTGATCGTCACCACTTGGGGAGTGCCGTCTATGGCGGTCACCGTAAAGTGGTCGATCAGCGTATCGCCCGCATTGAGCGCCTGCACCGCGGCGTTGGTGTCGTCCAGGATGTAGGTCCATACGCCGGCCGTCGTCATCGTGAAGGTGCCGTAGCCGCCGGCGCTCGCTCTTGGCGAGCTCACTGCCGTGAAGGTATTGGGCGGATTGTCGACGTCGGTGTCGGTGAGCGTGCCGGTCGCAAGCGGCGTGCCGGGTGTTCCGTTGGTGGTGCCGCCAGCCTCGACAACCGAGCCGGTCGTGGTTCCGGAGATGAATGCAGCGTCGTTGACGCCGTTGAGGACGATCGTGAAGGTCTGACTGGCAGAAGTGTTTCCGTCGGAAACGGTCACAACGAAGCCCTCGGTCGTGGGCGCCGTCAGAGCGTTGATTGCGGCGCTGTCGGGCACGAACGTATAGGCGCCGCTCGTGCTGTTGACGTAGAGCGTCCCGTAGGGGCCTGTCTTCGACAGATCGTATGTCACTCCGCCCAGGACCGTGGTGCCGGAGGTCGCCCCGACGACGCCGAAGGTCAGCTTGCCGCTGTTGGTGCTGCTCGCGGCGAACGTTCCGCTCGTCGCAGTGAATGTGTCAAACACCACGGTATCGAATTCGGCCGGCCCGGCTCCGGTGTTCAGCGTCGGCGGCGGTAGTACGATCAGAGGCTCAGGCGTGAAAACGAGAGGCTGCAGCAAATCTTGCGGCGCGGGCGCTGCGGGCGGAATGAAATTGATCGGCTGCAGCGGCAGGGATTTGACGAAGGGAGGCGTGCCCGAGCCGTGGGGTCCTTGAAGATTGGCGAGCGCGTCCTGTTGTGCGGTCTGCAACTCCTCCATTCGGGCGAGAGAGTTCGTGACCTGGTTCACACTGATCGTGGATCCTACCTTTTTGAGGACGATTGTCTCGCCGGGATCCTCGACGATGATGTGCCGCGGGATCGGCTCCTTGGTCACAAGCTCGAATGCACCGTGCGCGAGATCCTTGTAAGTGATGGCGTCGTCATCCAGGAACGTCACGTTCGGGTCTGCGGCCTGGGCCTGTTTGATCATCGAGAAGAACAATGCCGTGAGCGACAACATCCCGAAGCGGCCGGCAGAGGCCCGCTCGCGAGTCTGCGCGACGGGTCCATCAAGAGAGCCGCTCGTGGTCGCCTTCACGCGGTGATGCCTGACCGCAGCGGTTTCAGACTCGTCCCCGGGCCTTCCAGCGGGCGTGACGGACATTGTTCGACCTCGATTGACAAGCGGTCGACCTCAGACGTCGCCGTATCTTTGCTGGCTTGCCGCGTCACGCGATCGGGAGCTTTTGCGCCGGCAACCTCAGTCAGGCCCGCTGAAGGTCGTGGTTTTCCGAGAATTCCGCCCAGGCATGTCACGGCAGAATTGCTGTCGTTTCACCCGACGGCACGGGCGAAAAGCTGGTTGAAATCGCCTGGCACGGATAGTGGCTCTTTCGGGCACGGCGATCAGCCATTCGGATTACTCCGGAATAGTCGGTTTGGCTGTCGTGGCTTGTTGCCGCCGCTCTGCCATAATGCACGATGGTCTCGCCGACGCCGTCGGTGCCGTTCCGATGCTCAAAACAACATCTTCAAAAAAGGGTTGAGCCATGGGCACTCACGCAGCGACTGTTCTCGTGGCAGGTATCGTCCTTGCGCTGGCCGGCTTGTCACTCAACCCAGTCCAGGCGCAGAACGATTCTCCGCGGCGAGCCGTTCTGGACTCCTCGTCAAAGCCAATCGGGAAAGTTGTGGCAGCCGATGGCTCGGTCATCATCGAGCATGTGGGAGCCGTCATTGTCCAGGCCAACGTCCCGGGCGAATCCACCCAGACGAAGATTGGCGATCCGGTCTATTTGGGCGATGTGGTTCGAACCGGTGCCGACAGTCGGGTCGGCATCAACTTCGTGGATGGGACGTCGTTCAACTTGTCGAGCAACACCCGCATGACGTTGGACGAATATGTCTACGAACCAGCCGGGAAGTCCAATTCGACGATCTTCAGCCTGACCAAGGGGACGTTCGTTTTTGTTGCCGGCCAGGTTGCGAAGACCGGTGACATGAAGATCGAAACGCCGGTCGCGACGATGGGCGTTCGAGGCACCACACCTCACGTCGAAATCTCGGATGACGGAACCACCAGGTTCTCCACTCTTATCGAAGAGGGCAAGAACAAATATTCGAAGAAGTCCGGCGTAACGGGGGCACCGCGACCCGAGCAAAGGGCGGAGCACAAGCTCAATCTGAACATCTGCCGCGGGTGCTGACGCTGGTTCTAGCCTCCGCGCAATCGCCAGATCTCAGAGGACGGGGCCTGACATGGAATCAAGATCGTCCGTCGTCAAAAGCGGAGTGGCGATTGGCGTCCTGCTGTTGGTCGGCTTGCCAGTCGCGGCCCAGAATTCCAAGGTGAACAACAGCTATCTCAGCAGTATTGAACCCTGCAACGGGGGGGGTACCACCTCGCTTGATGCCCGGATCGCTGCCTGCACGGCTTTCATCGAGGCGCGTCAGGGGACGACGGCAGCTCTGGCTATCGCCTATAACAATCGCGGCAATGCCTACACCGCAAAGGGCGACTTCGACAAAGCCATCCGCGATTTCGATCAGTCGATCGCGCTCAAGCCGACATACACAAAGGCCTTCAACAACCGCGGTGTGGCTTACTTGAGGAAAGGCGAATATCAGCTCGCGATCGAGGCCTTTGACGATGCGATCAAGCTCGATCCCGACTATGGCGCCGCCTTCGTCAACCGCGCCGGAGCCTACCTGAAGAAAAATGACCACCAGCGCGCGGCGCATGACTACGACGAGGCCATTCGTCTCCAGCCCGATTCGCAGGCCGCATGGAGCGGACGATGCTGGACCCGGGCGCTACTCGGTGCCTGGCAGGCCGCGCTGGAAGACTGTGACAGAGCGCTTCAATCCGGATCGACCAGCGCTGCCGTGTACGACACGCGCGGGCTGATTCACCTGAGGATGGGCGAGTTCGGTGCGGCGATCGCCGACTACAATTCTGCCTTGCGAGCCGCCCCGGAATTGGCGAGCGCGCTTTTTGGCCGCGGGCTTGCCAAGCTGAAGCAGGGCGACGCGATTGGCGGAGATGCTGACATTTCGGCTGCAAAGACAATTCAGGGCAATATCGGCGACGAGTTCGCGCATTATGGCGTCGGTCACGACTGAGTTCACGACCGGCTCTGGCTCGTCGATCATCGCAGAGGAATTTGCTGAGACGGCGGCCGCGGTGCACGCCGCGCCGGTCCCGCCCGGCGCCGGTGACGTCGGGGCGTTAACATCTCCTTAACCACTTGCTCTCCAAATTCGGAGCGCGAACGCCTCAGCCCGCACGCAAGGCGTCGCGACGCACTGCGCGGGATCAATTCGCCAATACAGCATTAACAAGTCCTTAATTGGCAAAACCTACATTCGACGCCATGGGCCGGCGCCATGTGCCGGTATGGGTCGTCGAACCGGAAGAAGTGCCGCCAATGGCGCAGAAGGCTGCCGCTGGATTTGTGTCGCGAGCCCGCGCCCTGGCGTGGGGGCTGTCGCGTCATGTCCGTAAGGCACCTGCGCTGGCAACCATCCTCCTGGTCGGCCTGATCGCCACAAGCCCGGCGCGGGCGGACCCGATCCGGGGCGAGGCCAGCTTTTCGGCCGGTGGCGGCTTTGCCCGTCTGGTGATCAAGCTCGTCGAGGATGTTCCCTCCGAGGTGACGACGGCCGGCTCCATTCTCATCATCCGCTTCGACCGGCCGGTCGACGTTCCCGTCGACCGGGTTCCGGAGGGCGCGCCCGACTACGTCAACTCCGCCCGCCGCGATCCCGACGGCGGCGCCATCCGCCTGTCGCTGGCGCGGCGCGTCACCGTCAACACCATGAATGCCGGCGAGCGCACCTTCATCGACCTGTTGCCGGAAGGCTGGAAGGGACCGCCGCCGAGCCTGCCCATGGATGTGGTCAAGGAACTCGCCGAGCGCGCGCGCGTCGCCGAACGGGCGCTGCGTGCGCAGCGCGCCGCAGCCGAGACCAAGAAGCGTCCGCAGATCCGTGTGCGCGCCTCGGTGCAGCCGACCTTCGTGCGCTTCGTGTTCGAGATGCCCGACGGCGTCGGCGTGTCCTCAGTGCTCAACGAGCAGAAGCTCACGCTGGCCTTCAACGCCAACCTCAGTTTCGACCTCGCGGACGCGGTCGTCGCCGCGCCGCCGAACGTCGCCTCGATCAAGCAGAAGGCCGACATCGACCAGACCAATGTCGAGATCGCGCTGATCGGCGATTCCGATGTGCACTCCTTCCGCGACGAGAAGAACTACGTCGTCGACGTCTCCTTCCAGCCGGACAAGGGCAAGGCGGCCGCGACGCCCGAGGCTGCGATTGCGCAGGCCAAGTCTGCCAGTCAGGGCCATGGACCGGCACCGGCCGCTGAAAAGCCGGCGGCCGAGAAGAAGGACGCCCATCGCGAGGTCGTGCCGCCGACCTCCGAGACGATCGCGCGCGACGCCAGGATCGATATCAAGCCCGAGGCGAAGCCGGACGCGCCTGCCGCGATGCCCGCCGCCGAAGCGCCGAAACCGGCGCAGCCTCCTGCGGCCGAATCTGCGGAAGCGCCCAAAGAAACGTCCAAGGAAGCCTCGAGGCCCACCCCGCCTGTTGCAGAGGCTCCGGCCGCGCCTGCCAAGCCAGCAATGGCCGAGGCGCCCAAGGAGGTCGTGAAGGAAGCGGCGAGGGAGCCGGTCAAGGAAGCAGCCAAAGCTGCGCCCACCGAGGCGCCGGCCGCGCCGCAGCCGGCCGCACCGAGCGTCGATGCGCGCCGCGACAGCGACGGCTTGCGGGTGACGTTCCCGCTTCAGGTTGCAACGCCCGCGGCGGCGTTCCGCCGCGGCGACACCATCTGGCTGGTGTTCGACACGCCGAAGCCGATCGACGTCGAGGCGATCCGCGCCAAGGGCGGCGCAATGATCGGCGAGGTCGGCCGCATCCCCCTCGACAAGGGACAGGCGGTGCGCATCCGTCTCACCCGGCCGCTGGTCTATTCGCTGACGAGCGAGGAGGTCGGCAAGGAGACCAACTGGCTGCTGACGCTCGCCGACAAGATCCAGGCGACGCCGCTGCCGCTGATGATGTCGCGCAACATCACCGACCCCGCGCTCGCCAACATCGCTATTCCCTTCGCCAATCCGGGCGTGCTGCACAAGTTCACCGATCCCGATGCCGGCGACATGCTCTATGTCGTCACCGCGCAGCGGCCGGTGCGCGGCTTCATCAAGCGTCAGGACCTCGTCGATCTCTCGCTGCTGGAATCCGCCCACGGCATCGCGATCCGGCCGAACTCCGACGAGGTCGGCGTCGAGGTCGGATCCGACAAGGTCATTCTCGGCAAGAAGGGCGGACTGACGCTGTCGCCGGTCGACATCTCTGCCGAGCGCGCCCCGACCGCGGTGCGCCCGATCTTCAGCCCCGAAGGCTGGCGCAAGGGACAGTCGGAAAACTTCATGACGCGCCAGAGCGACCTCATCACGGCGATCTCGGCCGTCGAGCCGGCGCTGCGCTCGCTGCCGCGGCTCGACCTCGCGCAGTTCTACATGTCGCGCGCGATGTATCACGAGGCCAAGGCCGTGACCGAATTGATGCTGAGCGATCCGCTCAACAAGGAGGAGAGCGGCGCGCTGATCATGCACGCGATCGCGAGCATCCTGATCGGCCGGCCGGCGCAGGGCCTGAAGGACCTCGCCAATCCCGTGATCGGCAACAGCCACGACTCCCAGCTCTGGAAGGCGCTCGCCTATGCGCGCCAGGGCAAATGGGCGGACGCGCGCGAGAAGTTCAAGAACGTCGAATTCGCCATCGCCTCGCTGCCGCTCGACATCCAGCGCATCGTCACGATGGACGCGATGCGCGCCTCGCTCGAAGTGAAGGACTATGCCGGCGCCTCCAAGCGGCGCAGCGAGCTCGAGATCGTCGGCGTATCGCCCGAGGCTGCGCCCGGCTTCGCCGTGCTGCGCGGCAGGCTCGCCGAGGCGCTCGGCCACGACAGGGATGCGCTCGACGACTACAGGTTCGCGGTCGGCTCGAGCGACCGGCCGGCTGCGGCCGAGGCCAAGCAGCTCGAGGTCGCGTTGCGGCAGAAGCGCGACGAGATCAGCAAGGAAGACGCGCTTCGCGAGCTCGAGACGCTGTCGATGACCTGGCGCGGCGACGCGATCGAGGTCAAGACGCTGCAGATGCTGTCGCAGATMTATGCCGAGAACGGGCGCTACCGGGACGCGCTCACAGCGGCGCGCACCGCGACGAAGCTGCAGCCGAATGCCGAGGCCTCGCGCCAGGCGCAGGATCTTGCCTCCGACCTGTTCACGCAGATCTTCCTGGGGCCCAAGGGTGACGAACTGCCGCCGGTCGAGGCGCTCGGGATGTTCTACGAGTTCCGCGAGCTGACGCCGATCGGCCGCCGCGGCGACGAGCTGATCCGGCGTCTTGCCGACCGTCTCGCCTCGATCGACCTGCTCGACCAGGCCGCCGAGCTCCTGCAGTACCAGGTCGACCACCGCCTCGAAGGCGCCGCGCGTGCCCAGGTCGCCGCGCGTCTTTCCATGATCTATCTCGCCAACCGCAGGCCGGACATGGCGATCTCGGCGCTGCGCGCGAGCCGCATCAGCGATCTCTCCGGCGAGCTCAGGCAGCAGCGTCTGCTGCTCGAGGCCCGGGCGCAGAGCGACGTCGGCCGGCACGATCTCGCGCTCGACATCGTCTCCAACGTCTCCGGGCGCGAGGTGCTCCGCCTGCGTTCCGACATCTTCTGGGCGGCGCGGCGCTGGCGCGAGTCCGCCGAGCAGATCGAGCTCTATTACGGCGAGCGCTTCCGCGACTTCAAGCCGCTCAATGCGGTGGAGAAGAGCGACATCATCCGCGCCGCCGTCGGCTACGCGCTCGCCGACGATTCGATCGGCCTGTCGCGCTTCCGCGAGAAGTACGCGCCGCTGATGAGCGAGAGCGCCGACCGTCTCGCCTTCAACATCGCCAGCAAGCCGGCCGCGGCCTCCAGTGCCGAATTCGCCGAGATCGCCAAGCTGGCTGCGAGCGTCGACACGCTCGACGGCTTCCTGCGCGAGATGAAGCAGCGCTTCCCCGACGCCACCGCCCGCGCGCCATCCGGGCCGCAGGCCAAGGAAGAGACCGACCACACCGGCTCGCTGCCGAAGATCCCCGCCGTGCGGCAGATCAAGATGACGCGGTAGGGACCCTGCCGCCGCGTGGAGCGCGGCCGGGAACGGCGCCGCATCCTCCGTCATTGCGAGCGCAGCGAAGCAATCCAGAATCTTTCCGCGAGGACAGTCTGGATTGCTTCGTCGCAAGGGCTCCTCGCAATGACGGGGACCGGTCGTCG
>NZ_JBFUES010000273.1:0-7895 GCF_056403875.1 Bradyrhizobium sp. P2_E8 | reverse complement strand
TCTCGACACCGTGCTGGCGACCAGCGACGTGGTGTCGCTGCACCTTCTGCTCAACGACGAGACGCGCGGCATGATCACGCGCGAGAAGATCTTTGCGATGAAGCCCGGCGTCATCCTCATCAACACCGCCCGCGCCGCGGTCGTCGACGAGGCCGCCATGATCGACGCGCTGAAGTCCGGCCACATCCGCCATGCCGGCCTCGACGTCTTCAACATCGAGCCCCTGCCCGGCGATCATCCGCTGACAAAACTGCCGAACGTGACGCTGTCGGCGCATTCGGCGTTCCGCACGCCGGAGGCGAGCGAAAACCTGATTGAAGCGGCATGGGTCCACTGCCGCCGGATCGTGAAAGGATAAGAGCAACAACAATGGCCGACTATCGCACCATCAAGGCAGAGCCGCTCACCAACGCCGTCCGCGCCATCGTCAAGGCCGGCGGCTCCACGGACCGAGAAGCCGAGCTCGTCTCCACCAACCTCGTCGAGGCCAATCTTAGGGGACATGACTCGCACGGCGTCGGCATGATCCCGCGCTATGTCCAGAGCGTCACCAACGGCGGCCTCGCCGTGAACCAGCACGTCAAGATCGTGCTCGACACTGGTCCGCTTCTCACCCTCGACGGCCTCACCGGCTACGGCCAGGTGATCGGCCATGAAGCGATGGAGCTGGCGGCAGAGCGCGCAAAGCGCAACGGCGTGTGTCTCGTCGGTCTCGCCAACTCGCACCACATCGGCCGCATCGGCCACTGGGCCGAGCAGTGCATCGACCACGGGCTGGTCTCGATCCACTTCGTCAATGTGATCTCGCGCCCGATCGTGGCCCCCTGGGGCGGCAGCGATGCGCGCCACGGCACCAATCCGTTCTGCGTCGGCATCCCGCGCAGGGGCAAAGAGCCGATCGTCCTCGACTTCGCCACCAGCAGGATCGCGCAGGGCAAGACCCGCGTCKCCCACAACAAGGGCGTCGAACTGGAGCCCGGCACCATCATCGACAATGAAGGCAAGCCCACCACCAATCCGCGCTACACCGTGATCCCGCCATACGGCGCTATCCTGCCGTTCGGCGAGCACAAGGGTTCGGGGCTCGCGCTCGTGTGCGAAATCCTCGGCGGCGCGCTCTCCGGCGGGCAGGTGGTCAAGGGCCCCTCCGACGGCAAGTACAACGTCCTCAACGGCATGCTCTCGATCGTCATCGACCCGAACAAGCTCGGCACCGGCGAAAATCTTGCGAGCGAGGTCGAAAGCTTCGTCGCCTGGCACACCGGCTCGCCGCCCGCTCCCGGCGTCGACAAGGTGCTGATCGCCGGCGATCCCGAGCGCGAGACCAAGAAAAAGCGCCTCGCCGAAGGCATTCCGGTCGATCCGACCACCTGGCAGGAGATTCTCGCGGCCGGGCAGAAATTCGGGCTGGATCAGGCCGCGATCGAGAAGATCGTCGGCTAGTCGGAACGAGGCAGATCGATCGGCATCATCCAGGCCTCCCGTACAATTGCGCAGGGCGATATGGACTAATGCGAAGCTCGTGCCGCGGATTTGAACCGGCCCGCCTTGTCTGGCGACAACGCGGATATCCCGGCTCATACCGCCTCAGAGGCTCACATGCTCTCCCGTCTCGCAAAGCTCGTATCCGGCTCCAGCGCGCCGTCGCCCGCGGCCGACCTCTACCGGCATCGACTCGCCATCTATGAAAGCGAACTTGGCGAGCCCGAGCGCAGCTTCACCGACAGCGCGGAGCGCCGCATCGACATCCACGCCTTTGGCCGCGATTTCGTGCCGGTGTGCCAGGAGGGATCTGACGAAGGCTACGTGCTTCTGACCAACGGCATGAGCGAGCAGCGGATGCCGGGATCACATGGCGACGCCAAGCCGCGTGCCGAGCTGATGTGGTACGTCCGCGAGCCGACAGAGGAGGTTTGCGCCAATCTGCGCTGGCTGGCCAATCTGCCGTTCATCGACACAACCTGGTTCGGCTTCGGCCATCGCGTCGCGCTGCCGTGGCCGCCGGTTGCAGGAACGGACTTCCAGACGTTTCTGTTTCTGACGCCGGTCATCGGCCCCGATAAGGAGATCGCCGAGGCGCTGGAGATCGCGGGCGATCCGGTGGAGATATTGACCGTGAACCTGATCTCGCATCAGGAGCTCGCACTGATCAAGTCCAGGGGGCTCGATCCGTTTCTCGATCTGCTCGATGAGAACGACTATCCGCCGATCTTCGATCCGGCGCGAAAATCGTATGTGTAGGGTGGGTTAGCCGAGCGGATGCGCGAAGCGCATCTGCTCGGCGTAACCCACCTCTTCTGTCTCTGCGGATATGAACAGCGGAGGGTTACGCCTTTGGCTAACCTACCCTACGCCGTTCGCCTCGCCTTAATCCACCATCTCCGCGACCGCCTTGCCGCAGGCCGTGGTGTCGGCGTTGCCGCCGAGATCCCTGGTGCGCAGCGTGCGTTCGGCGAGCGTGCGCTCGATCGCATCGACGATCGAGCGCCCGGCTTCCTTCTCGCCGAGATGCTCGAACATCATCGCACCCGACCAGATTGCGCCGATCGGGTTGGCGATGCCCTGCCCCRCAATGTCAGGCGCCGAGCCGTGCACCGGCTCGAACACCGATGGGAAATCGCCCTCGGGATTGATGTTGCCTGATGGCGCGATACCGATGGTGCCGGTGCAGGCCGGGCCGAGGTCGGAGAGGATGTCACCGAACAGATTGGAGCCGACGACAACGTCGAACCAGTCCGGATGCAGCACGAAGTTCGCCGTGAGGATGTCGATGTGGTACTTGTCCCACTTCACGCCCGGGAATTTCTTGGCCATCGCCTCCACGCGCTCGTCCCAATAGGGCATGGTGATGGAGATGCCGTTCGACTTGGTCGCCGAGGTCAGGTGCTTCTTCGGCCGCGACTGCGCGAGCTCGAAGGCGAATTTGAGGATGCGGTCGACGCCGGTGCGGGTCATCACCGTCTGCTGGGTGACGAATTCACGGTCGGTGTCCGGGAACATGCGGCCGCCGACGGAGGAATATTCGCCTTCGGTGTTCTCGCGCACCACCCAGAAATCGATGTCGCCGGGCTTGCGGTTCGCCAGCGGCGAGGGCACGCCGGGCATCAGCCGCACCGGGCGCAGGTTCACGTACTGGTCAAACTCGCGGCGGAATTTGATCAGCGAGCCCCACAGCGAGACGTGATCCGGGATCTTGGCCGGCCAGCCGACGGCGCCGAAATAGATCGCGTCGTGCTTGCCGATTTTTTCCTTCCAGTCATCCGGCATCATCTGGCCGTGCTTCTCGTAATAGTCCCAGGACGAGAAGTCGAAATGGTCGAAATGCAGGGACACGCCGTGCTTCTTCGCCGCTGCCTCCAAAACGCGCAGGCCCTCGGGCATCACTTCCTTGCCGATGCCGTCGCCTGGAATGACCGCGATCCGGTATTGTTTCTTGCTCATCGAGAACGTCCTTGGTTGGTCCGGCAGCCGCCGTCTTTTGATCGCCCTGCAATGAACCAAAGTCGCGGGCAGTGCAACGCTGCACTGCAATGTTGACCGTGGCACGGCCGACCGCCTACTGATTTCATTGTGTTCCCATCTTGCGAGTAACCCCCATGGATCTGCATCTGCGTGGCAAGCGCGTCCTGATCACGGGCGCGTCCAAGGGCATCGGCGCCGCCGCCGCCGAGGCGTTCGCCGAGGAAGGCGCGCATCTCCTGCTCGCCGCGCGCAGCGGCGATCAGCTCAAGGCGCTGGCGGATCGCTTGCGGTCTGCTCACCAGATCGACGCCGCGACGAGCATCGTCGACCTGCGCAAGAACGACGACATAGCACGGCTGGCCAAGGAGGCCGCCGACATCGACATCCTCGTCAACAATGCCGGCGACATCCCCGGCGGCTCGATCGACAAGATCGACGAGGCGACCTGGCGCCACGCCTGGGAATTGAAAGTGTTCGGCTACATCAACCTCACGCGGCAGATCTACGCCCAGATGAAGGCGAAGGGCGGCGGGGTCATCGTCAACGACATCGGCGCGGCCGGCGAGAAATTCGACGCCAATTACATCTGCGGTAGCGCCGGCAACGCCGCATTGATGGCCTTCACCCGCGCGCTCGGCGGCAAGAGCCTCGCCGATAACATCCGTGTGGTCGGCATCAATCCCGGTCCCGTGGGCACCGACCGCCACGTCACGCTGCTCAAGACGCGGGCCAAGCACCAGTTCGGCGACGAGAGCCGCTACAGGGAATTCCAGAAGAGCCTGCCGCTCGGCCGCCCCGCGCATGCGCGCGAGATCGGCGACCTGATGGCGTTCCTGGCGTCGGATCGCGCCGGCTATACGTCCGGGGTAATCTACACGGTGGATGGCGGCATCAGCGCGGGTTGGGGTTAATTCTATCCCTGTCATTGCGAGCGCAGCGAAGCAATCCAGACTGCTACCGCAGATACATTTCTGGATTGCTTCGCTGCGCTCGCAATGACGATTGAATAAGCATAGGAGTATTATAGTTGTCTCAAGACCTGATCCGCGAAACCGCCTGCACCGTCGTCGACAAGCTGCGGTCCGGCGACGTCTCGCCGCTCGAACTGCTGGATGTGCTGGAGAAGCGCATCGCCGAGGTCGACGGCAAGGTCAACGCGCTGCCGACGCTGTGCTTCGATCGCGCGCGGGCCAATGCGAAGGCGTTGATGCAGAAGCCGGCCGGGGCGCGCGGACTGCTCGCAGGCCTGCCGGTGCCGATCAAGGACCTGACCGACGTCGCCGGCGTGCTGAACACGCAGGGCTCGCCGATCTTCAAGGACAACATCCCTGCGAAGTCCGACCTGATGGTCGAGAACCTCGAGGCCAATGGCGCAGTCGTCTACGCCAAATCGAACACGCCGGAATTCGGCGCCGGCGCCAACACCTTCAACGAAGTGTTCGGCGCCACGCTCAATCCCTGGGATACGTCCAAATCGGCAGCGGGCTCTTCCGGCGGCGCGGCCGTGGCGCTTGCGACCGGCATGGCCTGGCTCGCCCAGGGCTCCGACATGGGTGGCAGCCTGCGCAGCCCGGCGAGCTTCTGCGGCATCGTCGGCATGCGGCCGAGCATCGGCCGCGTCGCACATACCCCTAAATCGGGTATCGATCGCAATCTCGGCGTCGTCGGCCCGATGGCGCGCAATGTCGAGGATCTCGCCCTGCTTCTGGATGCCATGAGCGGCGACTATGCGGACGATCCGCTCTCGCTGCCGGCCCCCGCAACCTCGTTCCTGTCGGCGGCCCAAGCGGGCAAGAAACCGAAGCGCATCGCCTACTCGCCCGATCTCGGCATCACCCCGGTCGATCCGGAAGTGAAGGCGATCACCCGCAAGGCCGCCGAACGTTTCGCGGAGGCGGGCGCCATCGTCGAGGAGGCGCATCCGGACTGGCGCGAGGCGCATGAATGCTTCCACGTGCTGCGCGCCTTCGATTTCGCGATCACCAAGGCCAATCTGCTGCGCACCAAGCGCGACCTGCTCAAGCCCGAGGTGATCTGGAATATCGAGGAAGGCCTCAAGCTCACAGTCGAGCAGCTCGCGCGCGCCGAGGCGCAGCGCGTCGGCATGACCGCCCGCGCGGTCGAGTTCTTCCAAAACTATGATCTGCTGCTGGTGCCGACGACGATCGTGCCGCCCTTCCCGATCGAAAACCGCTACGTCGCCGAATGCGACGGCAAGAGGTTCGAGAACTACATCGAATGGCTCGGCATCGTCTACGCCATCACGCTCGCCTGCTGCCCGGCGCTGTCGCTGCCCTGCGGCTTCACGGCATCGGGCCTGCCGGTCGGTTTGCAGGTGGTCGGCGCGCCACGCGCCGACGCCCAGGTGATTGCCGGGGCGAAGGTGCTGGAGGATATCCTGGGCGTGCGCGGGACCACGCCGATCGATCCGCGGGTGAAGAAGTAAGGCGAACCGCGCGCCGCGCGCCCGATGCACTCCCTCGCCCCGTTCTTACGGGGAGAGGGTTGGGGTGAGCGGCTGCTTCCGCAAACGCGGTAACAGCTGGACTCGCGGAGACTCCCCCTCACCCGGAATTTGCTGCGCAAATTCCGGCCTCTCCCCGCGAGCGGGGAGAGGCGAAGGATCACCGCCCGCTCGTCGCCTCCAGGCCGCGGCTGTAGCGCGACATCGCGAAGCAGAACACGAAATAGATCGCCGCGACGAAGATGTAGACCTCGACCGAGAACTGCTGCCAGGCCGGATCGATGATCGCCGTCTTGGCTGTCGTCAGCAGGTCGAAGATGCCGATGATCAGGACGAGGCTGGTATCCTTGAAGAAGGCGATGAAGGTGTTGACCAGCGGCGGGATGACGTGGCGGATCGCCTGCGGCAGGACGATCAGCCGGTGCTTGCGCCAATAGGACAGCCCCAGCGCATCGGCGGCCTCGTATTGTCCGCGCGGCACGGCCTGAAGGCCGCCGCGAATGACTTCGGCAAGGTAAGCGCCCGCGAACAGGATGATCGCGATCTGGGCGCGCAGCAGCTTGTCGATGTTGAAGCCACTGGGCATGAACAGCGGAAACATCACGCTCGCCATGAACAGCAGGCTGACCAGCGGCACGCCGCGGATCAGCTCGACATAGAGCACGCTGAGCGAGCGGATCGCCGGCAGCTTTGAGCGACGGCCGAGCGCAACGAGGATGCCAAGCGGGAAGCCGAAGGCGAGACCGAACGTCGCCAGGATCAGCGTCACCGGCAGTCCGCCCCAGCGGTCCTGCGATACGAAGGACAGGCCGAACACGCCGCCCCACATCAGCACACTGATCAGCGCCAGCACACCGATCCAGAGATAGACCAGCTCGCGCCGCCAGAAGGCACGACGGCTGGAGAGATAGAACAGCGCAATGAACAGCACCACCGACAGTGCCGGCCGCCATTGCTCGTCGAACGGATAGGTGCCGAACAGGATGAACCGATATTTCTCGGGGATGATCGCCCAGCAGGCGCCGAAGCCGCGGACGGCACGGCACGCGCTGGAATCGTTCGCGGGCGTCAGCCACACTGCATTCGCGATGCCCCACTGCACGAAGCTGAAGATACCCTTGGCGAGGATCGCCAGCAGCACGACCGACAGAATGCCGTTGGGGATCGACGAGAACAGATTGGTGCGCAGCCAGCGCAGCACCGGATTTCCCATCTGAGGACGGCGCGCGGCGCGCGGTGCATCCGGAGTATCGGTGATCGCCGTCATGCTCAGCGCTCCACCAGCGCGATACGCGAATTGTACCAGTTCATGAAGAAGCTGATGCCGAGGCTGATGGTCAGGAACACCGCCATGATCAGCGCGATCGCCTCGATCGCCTGCCCGGTCTGGTTCAGCGTGGTGTTGGCGACCGAGACCACGTCCTGGTAGCCAATCGCGACCGCGAGCGAGGAGTTCTTGGTCAGGTTGAGGTATTGGCTCGTCATCGGCGGCACGATCACGCGCAGCGCCTGCGGCAGGATGATCTGCCGCAGCATGAAGCTGCGGCGCAGGCCGAGCGCGTTGGCGGCATCCCACTGCCCGCGCGGAACCGACTGGATGCCGCTGCGCACGATCTCGGCGATGAAGGCTGAGGTGTAGGTGACGAGCGCAATCAGCAGCGCAAAATATTCCGGGGCCAGCGTCAGCCCGCCGACGAAGTTGAAGCCGCGCAGTTCGGGCCATTCGATCGCCCAGGGCACGCCGAGCAGCACCGACACTGCGGCCGGCAGCACGACGATGAGGCCGAGCGCGAACGGCCATGCCGATCGCGGCTTGCCGTCCCGCATCTGCTGCGCGATCTGCCACCGTCTGAAGACATAGAACACGGCGCAGCCCAGCGCGGCGGTGCCGAGCACCCAGAGCTGCGGCACCCCGATCGGGATCGCCGGCAGGATCAGGCCGCGATTGGAGAGGAACACCCCTTCGAGC
>NZ_JBFUES010000272.1:0-7904 GCF_056403875.1 Bradyrhizobium sp. P2_E8 | reverse complement strand
ATGCACAGTAGAACGGCTACTGGTCGAGCGCTCCTTGTGAACCACGGCAACGCGATGTTGGTGGAGAGGATTTTTGACGGAGCGCGCATTTCGAAGTGAGGTGCGCAACGCTCTCTCGTTCCCTCCCCCTTGCGGGGGAGGGGCAGGGAGGGGGGTAGCCGCGGGCGAGGTTTGAGTTCGTGGCTACCCCTCTCCCCCGCCAGGGGGAGGGAGCGCAGTTGCGCGCGGGGCTACACCTCAGCTCATACCCACACGGTCAAATCGACAGCACACTCGCGATGAAGCGGCCTGGTTGGCGCTATGTGGCGACCACCGGCTCCGCCAGCACGCACCTTGCCGCCCGGCCCGGTCCCACCTCCACATTCGCAGGCAGTTGCTCCAGGCAGCGCGGCTGGGCGGCGGCGCAGCGGGGGGCGAAGGAGCAATTGTGGGGCTTTTCGGCCAGCGAGGGCGGGGTGCCGGGGATCGTCTCCAGCCGCGCGCCCCGCTTGGCGCCGTGGATGGTGGAGGCAAGCAGGCCCTTGGCATAGGGGTGCACCGGCGTGCGGACGATGTCGCGCAAGGTCCCCTGCTCCACGATCTGGCCGGCATACATCACCGCGACGCGGTCGCAGATCTCGATGGCGACGCCGATGTCGTGGGTGACGAAAATGACGGACATGCCGAACTCGCGCTGCAGCTCGCGCAGCAGCAGCAGGATCTGGATCTGCACGGTGGCATCGAGCGCGGTGGTCGGCTCGTCCGCGAGCAATATCTTGGGACGACAGGCGAGGGCCAGCGCGATCATCGCGCGCTGGCGCATGCCGCCGGACATCTCGTGCGGATAGGCGTCCAGCCGGCGCCTGGCCGAGGGGATGCGCACGACCTCGAGCATTTCGAGCGCGCGTGCCCTGCCCTCCGCATGAGATTTGCCTTCGTGACGCACGACGCTTTCGGCGATCTGCGCGCCGATGGTGTAGACCGGATCGAGCGCGAGCGCGGGCTCCTGAAAGATCATCGACACGGTCTGACCGCGGAACGACGAGAGCTCCTCGTCGTTCATGGCGAGAACGTCGCGCCCCAGAACGTTGACGCGACCGGAGATCTGCGTGCGCTTCTTCGGCAACAGCCGCATCAGCGCGCGCAAGGTCACGCTCTTGCCCGAGCCGGACTCGCCGAGCAGGCCCAGCACCTCGCCGTCTCCCAGCGAGAGGCTGAGGTCGTTCACGGCGTAGACCGTGCGCTCGCCGGTGAATCGGATGTTGAGGCCTGAGATCTCGACGAGCTTTGTCATGACGGCAGTTTCGGCAATCGATCGTGGTATTCGGTGACGCGCTGGAACGCCGCGCCGATGGTGAGCAGGGTCGCTTCATCGAAGGAGCGGCCGATCAGCTGCATACCGATCGGCAGGCCACTCTTGGTGAAGCCGGACGGCACGGTCAGCGACGGCAGGCCGAGGAAATTCACAGGACGGGTGAACAGCGTCAGCCGCTGCAACAACGCCGGCGCGTTCGGCCCGCCGCCGACGTYGCTCTCCTCGATCGTCGGCGCCGGCACGGGCGACGCCGGCGCGATCACCGCATCGACGCCGGCGGTTGCGGCATTGTGCGCGGCGAGCGCCGGGCCACGCCAGCGCATCGCCTCGAGATAGGTGATGGCGGGCACGGCAAGCCCGTTCTGAAGCCGCATCAGCACCTGAGGGCCATAATCCTGCGGGCGCTCGATCATCCAGCGCTTGTGGAAGGCGGCGGCTTCCGCCGCGAGCACGAGCTGGCTTGCCGCTTGCAATTGCCGCTGATCGGGCAGCTCGACCTTGACGATKTCGGCGCCCTCGCGCTTGAGCACCGCGATGGTCTCATCCAGCACTCGCGCGACCTCGCCGTCGAGATCGTCGACGTAGAAGGACGCGGGCACGCCGATCTTGAGGCCTTTCAGCGAGCCTTTGGTCGCTGCGACGTAGTCCGACAGCGGCTCGTGGCTCGCGGTCGAATCCTCGGGATCGGGACCGGCCATCAGCGCCAGCAGCAACGCACAGTCCTCGGCGGTGCGGGCAAGCGGGCCGACCGTGTCGAGCGATTGCGACAGCGGCATCGCGCCG
Source organism: Bradyrhizobium sp. P2_E8 (assembly GCF_056403875.1). Taxonomy (NCBI): domain Bacteria; kingdom Pseudomonadati; phylum Pseudomonadota; class Alphaproteobacteria; order Hyphomicrobiales; family Nitrobacteraceae; genus Bradyrhizobium; species Bradyrhizobium sp. P2_E8. The sequence continues at coordinate 5,827 of NZ_JBFUES010000272.1, read as the reverse complement.
GCGCGGCTGACGCGGCTCCAGGTGGTCTTCAATCCCGTGACGCCGCAGAAATGCGCGGGCATGCGGATCGAGCCGCCGGTGTCAGAGCCCAGCGCCGCATAGGTCAGGCGCGCGGCAACCGCCGAGCCGGAGCCCGAGGACGAGCCGCCGGTGATATGCGCGACGTTCCAGGGATTGCGCACCGGACCGTAATGGGCGTTATGCCCGGTCGGTCCATAGGCGAATTCGGCGAGGTGCAGCGTGCCGAGGCGGATCTGGCCGGCATCCTTCAGCCGCTGTAGGGCGGTGGAGGTCGTCGCCGCGACGAAATCGCGGCGGATCAGCGAGCCGCAGGTCGAGACCTTGCCGGCGTCGTAATACATGTCCTTGTGCGCGAGCGGCACGCCATGCAGCGGTCCGCGCACCTCGCCCTTGGCCAGCTCGGCATCGGCCGCCTCGGCCGCTTTCAGCGCCGCCTCCGATTCGATCGACATGAAGGCGTTGAGATGCGGCTGCCACTGCGCGATGCGGTGCAGCAGCGCGCGCGTCACCTCATGGGAGGACACCTGCTTCATCGCGATCGCACGCGCGACCTCGGTGAGCGTCATCAATGCAGGCTCGGTGCTCATTTCGACACCTTCTGCGTCTGCGCGAGCACATAAGAAGACGGCTCGAGGTCGAACGGCAGCGTGCCGGCGATGGCGGCGAAGCCTTCGAAGGCGGGTCCGATGGAGTTGGAGATGCGCGTTGCGATCTCGTCATCCACGGCAACGCCGGCGATCTGCGCCATGGGCCTGATCTCTTTTGGTGTCGGTCTTGTCATGCGATTTCCCCTGCGGACGCGCGGCTATGGCCTGAACCCGGAATCGCCATGTAGCACGCGGCCTCGTGGCCCATTGTATCGACCGCCGTGAGCTTTGGTGCGGCATTTGCGCAGAGCGGCTCCGCAAACGCGCAGCGCGTGTGGAAGCGGCAGCCCGAGGGCGGATCGATCGGATTGGGCGGATCGCCGGTGATCGGCGGTTTTTCCGTACGCCTGTCAGGATCCGAGGACGGCATCGCCGCAAGAAGCGCGCGCGTATAGGGATGCGCAGGGCTATCCCAGACCTGGTCGACCGGGCCGAGCTCGACGACCTCGCCGAGATACATCACCAGCACACGATCACTGATGTAACGCACGACGTTGAGATCGTGGCTGATGAAGAGATAGGTCAGGCCGAACTCGCGCTTGAGATCAGCAAGGAGGTTGAGCACCTGCGCCTCGACGGATTTGTCGAGCGCGGAGACGGCTTCGTCGAGGATCACCAGTCGCGGCGACAGCGCCAGCGCCCGCGCGATGTTGACGCGCTGGCGCTGGCCGCCGGAAATCTCGTGCGGGTAGCGGTTGGCGAAGTTTTCCGGGCGCAGGCCGACCTTGCCGAGCAGCTCGCGCGCCAGCGCCCTCGCCGTGCCATCGGCCATGCCGTGGACCTTCGGGCCGAAGGCGATGGATTCCTCGATCGTCAGGCGCGGATTGAGCGAGGCATAGGAATCCTGGAACACCATCTGCATGCCGCGGCGCAGCTCGCGCAGCGACAGCGCCTGGCCGACGGTCATGCCGTCATAGACGATGTCGCCGTCATCGCGCGGCATCAGATGCATCAGGAGGCGCGCGGTGGTCGACTTGCCGCAGCCGGACTCGCCGACGATGCCGACGGTCTCGCCCTTGGCGACGGAGAAGGAGACGTTGTCGACCGCACGCACGGTGCGTTTCGCGGCGAACAATCCGCCGCGGACGGGGAAGTGCTTGGTCAGGCCGTTGACCTGGAGCAGCGGCTGCGCGACGCCGCCGCGGTCCTCGACCGGCTCCAGCATTTCAACAGATGTATTGCTCTCGCTCATGGCCTAATTCCTGATGTCCATGGCGCTACGCAGGCCGTCCGAGAGCAGGTTGAAGCAGATCGAGACCGCGAAGATCATCGCGCCCGGCAATGCCGCGACCCAGGGATTGACGTAGATCGCGGTGCGGAGCGTGTTCAGCATCAGGCCCCATTCCGGCTCCGGCGGCTTGGTGCCGAGGCCGAGGAAGGAGAGACCGGCGGCCAAAATCATCGAGACCGAGATCAGGCTGGTGGCATAGACGAAGATGGCGCCCAGCACGTTGCCGAGGATATGCACGCGCATGATGGTGAAGGCTCCGGCACCCGAGGCGCGCGCGGCCTCGACGAAATCCATGTTGCGCACGCCGGTGGTGACGCTTTCGGCGACGCGAGTGATCTGCGGCACGAACACGACGGTCAAAGACACGATGGAATTGAGGATGCCCGCTCCCAACGCGCCGGAGATCGCGATCGCCAGCAGCACGGACGGAAAGGCGTAGAAGACGTCGATCGTGCGCATGATCGCGGTGTTGAGCTTGCCGCCGACATAACCTGCGACGAGGCCGAGCGATGTGCCGATGCAGAAGGCAAGGATCACGGGCAGGATACCGATGAGGAGCGACAGCCGCCCGCCATAGATCAGCCGCGCCAGCATGTCGCGGCCGAGCTCGTCGGTGCCCAGCGGGTATCCGACTGTGCCGATGTGCCGGAGGCGGCGAATCATCGAGCCCTTGTATGGGTCTTCCAGACCCAGCCACGGCGCCAGGATCGCTGACAGGAAGATCAGCAGCAGCACCAGCGCGCAGGCCATGCTGACCTTGTCGCGCATGATGCGGCGGCCGACGGTCGCCCAATAGCCGCGCGCCTTGGTCGCGGGCGCGGCCTGGAGCGCAGCATCGGCGGTCGCTGACAACGGAAGCTCGCTCATTGCCGCAATTTCCAATGTCGTCCCGGCGAAGGCCGGGACCCATATCCACGAAAGGTAGTTTGGCGAGGACTCGTGGTTGCCGTCTCGTCCCACAACCGCTTACTGGGGTTATGGGTCCCGGCCCTCGCCGGGACGACACCGAATGTGTGGCACCTCATCCCGCTAGCCCCGCTTGATGCGCGGGTCGATCGCGGCTTGCGCGATGTCGACCAGCAGGTTGAGGAAGACGAAGAACAGCGCCAGGATCAGGATCGTGCCCTGGAGCAGCGGCAGGTCGCGCTGGAAGATCGCCGAATTGAGCAGGAAGCCCGAGCCCGGCCAGGAGAACACGGTCTCGATCAGGATCGAGCCGCCGAGCATGTAGCCGAGCTGAAGCCCCATGACCGCGAGCGCGGTGGGCGCGGCGTTCTTGATGACGTGACGGAACACGCCGGTTTCGTGCAGGCCTTTTGCGCGCAACGCCTCGACGAAATCCTGCGAGAGGATGTCGCCGGTGAGCGCGCGCACGGTGCGGGTGACTATGCCCATCGGGATCACCGAGGTCGTGATCGCCGGCAGCACCAGGTATTTCAGATGCGCCCAGTCCCAGGCCCAGGAGTTGGAGCCGTTCGGCCCGGCGCCGACCGCGGGCAGCCAGTTCAGCTGCACCGAGAAGATGATGACCAGCACCATGCCGAGCCAGTAATGCGGCACCGAGACGCCGGCGATGGCGAAGGAGGTCGCGACCTTGTCGATCCAGGTCTCGCGGAAATAGCCGGCGATCAGGCCGAGCAGGATGCCCATGGTGAAGCCGATGATGGCGGCCGCAATCGCGAGCGTGACGGTGTTGCTGACCGCGCGCATGACCTCGGCGAGCACCGGACGGCCCGTGGCAATGGAATTGCCGAGATCGCCGTGGAGCGCGCGCAGCAGCCAAAGACCGAACTGCACCGGCAGCGGCCGGTCGAAGCCGTAGGCGGCGCGGAGCTGCGCCGCGAGCTCCTGCGAGGCGTCGGCCGGCAGCACGGCAACGAGCGGATCACCCGGCGTGATGTGCACGAGCAGAAAGCACACCAGCGCCACGCTGATGACGATCGGGATGACGTAGACGATGCGGCGAGCGATATAGGCGAGCACGTTTGGTTACTCAGGTTAGTGCGTAAATATCTCGATCGTCATGGCCGGGCTTGTCCCGGCCATCCACGTTCTTCTTACTCCGTCATTCCGGGGCGATGCGTAGCATCGAACCCGGAAGCTCGAGATTCCGGGTTCGCCCTTCGGGCGCCCCGGAATGACCGAGCAAGTGGATAGACGTGGATGCCCGGGTCAAGCCCGGGCATGACGCGTGGATAGAGCGAGGGCCACCTGACTAATTCATCGACACCAGCGAGAAGTCGATGAACCAGCTCTTCGGCTGCACGACGCCGGTCACCTTCGGGCTGATGGCGCGCGGGCCGACGTCGTGGGCGACGTAGAGGAAGGCGGCGTCGTCGACGGAGGCTGCGTGCAGCTCGGCGAGCGCGGCATCACGCGCGGAGGGGTCGAAAGTCTGGCGCGCTTTCTTCACCAGCTCGTCGAACTTGGGATTGTTGATGAAGCCCCAATTGTTCGAGACCGGCGGCGCCATACCCGATTGCAGGAAGCGCACCAGCGCAAAGAACGGGTCCATCGCCGCATAAGTGACGTTGGTCGCGTTCGAGCCGTTGGCGCTGGGATCCTTGGCGCCACGACGCCAGTTGGTGAACAGCGTGTTCCACTCGATGACGTCGAGCTTCACGTCGAAATAGCATTCGGCAAGCGCCTGCTGGAGATACTCGTTCATCGGCAGCGGCTGCATCTGGCCCGAGCCCGACGCCGAGGTCTGGATCTTCACCTCGAGCTTCTTGTTCGGGCCGAAGCCGGCCTCCTGCATCAGCTTTTGCGCTGCCGGCTTGTCATACTTGATCTGGAAGGTCGGACTGCCGCGCCAAGGATGGCCGGGCTCGAACGTGCCGCTCGCCGGCACCATGAGCCCTGCGAGCAGGCCGTCCTTGAGGCCTTCACGGTCGACGCAGAGGTTTGCCGCCTTGCGCACGCGGATGTCGTTCCAGGGCGAGCCCTCGACGCGCGAGAACTGCCACGGCCAGACATGCGGCTGCTCGTTGGCGTAGAGCTTGAAGCCGCGCTGCTTGAGCTCGGGCAACGCGTCCGGCGCCGGCGCCTCGACCCAATCGACCTGCCCCGAGAGTAGCGCCGCGGTGCGCGCATTCGCCTCCGGCATCGGCAAAAGCACCATCTTGTCGACCTTGGGCACGCGATCCTTGTTCCAGTAGCTCGCGTTCTTCACCAGCTCGAGCCGCTCGCGCGGAGTGAAGCTCGCCATCTTCCACGGGCCGGTGCCCGCGGCGTCCTTGGCGAACGCGGTCCAGGCGGCCWGCGACTTCGCCTTGGCGTCGGCACCTTCGGCCTTGTCATAGAAATGCTGCCACTTCGCCGGGCTCGCCATGAACAGGTTGGTGAGGTTGATCGGCAGGAAGCTGTCGGGCTCCTTGGTGGTGAGCTCGACCGTCATGTCGTCGATCTTCTTGGCGGAGGCCAGCGTCGGCATGCGCGAGGCCGTGACGCCGACCTGGCTGGCGTCGAACTGCGGCGCGTCCTGCTTCAGCACCTTCTCGACGTTCCACACCACGGCATCCGCATTGAACGGCGAGCCGTCATGGAAGGTGACGCCGGGGCGCAGCTTGAAGGTCCATTTGGTCTTGTCGGCATCATCGACCTTCCACTCGGTCGCAAGGCCCGGGATTACCACGCTCGCCTTGTCGGCCGAGGACAGGTCCCAACCGGTGAGCGCGTCGTACATGGTGAGGCCGGTGAAGCGGTTGCCTTCAAAACCCTGATCGGGCTGGCCCAGCGTGCGCGGAATATCGGCAGCGGTCATGCCGATGCGCAGCACGGTGTCGGCACTGGCCACGCGCGGCCATGCGGCCGCGCTGCCGAGCGCCAGCAACGCGATCAGCGCCGCACGGGTCTTGTTTTTCTTGATCAGCATCGTCTCAGTCCTCTTCCGGCTTTCAATGACTAATTTTGATGCAAACGTATGCAA